>JAFPAK010000010.1 GCA_017390825.1 Clostridia bacterium | reverse complement strand
TTGATAAAAATGCAAATTCCACTTGTAGAAAGCAGATTAGCTCTGTCGTATTCAAGTTGGTTTAGCGACTCGGAGTTTGCGTTTTTTGTGCGTGGCTTCGGTCACGCACTTTTTAATTTTTGAGGTATGCTGTGCAAAACTTTGGAATGTCAATGTTATGGTTTTGGGTATGCTATGCCATTGTTACGTGCGTAGGCATACTCCACACCATATTCAATATTTACGTAGTTAAAATGAAACCGATGGATGAGAACGGTATGGGTGAAGGTTATGAGAAAACTAAGCCTTGGCATCCATTGTATAACATTATTCTGTTCTCTCTGTTCGGTTGGCTATATATGAATGGTCTTGCAGATCCGACAATAACCGAAGCTCTGATAACGGGGGCAATATGGGCAGGTATCTGTATCGTCTTTGACGTGTTCGGTTGGGTGCTTATCAAACACCCGTGGAGCTTGTCGTTCAAGGAGTTCTACGTGGACTACCAACCTTGGATCACGCTCATATATCTTGCGATATTCGCAGGCCCTACGGTTGGATATTTGTTTACGCTGATTTAATCAAATAAGTGCTTACGTTATATCAAAAGATCGGAAATAAGAATTTGACAAAAAGGAGAATACAAGGATGAAAAAAATCAGTTTCGTATTGGTGTTGATACTTGCACTCGTTACGTTGTGTAGTTGTGGAGGATACGTTAAGAATTATTCGGCAACCATTTTGATTACCTCGTGTCAGGGCGATGAAGCAAGTATGGAATTTGATACTTTTAAGGGAACTTATAATTTCAAATTAAGAAGGGATGGCAGCGCAGAACATATTCTTGATTATGAAGCGAGTCTTGCTGAAGGTGAGATGAACGTATATATCGGTGTTTCCGGTGAAAAGGAATTGCTTTTTACTATTAAGGGTGGCGAATCATTCGATACGAAGATCTCGCTTGATAGCAAATATGATAATGAGAAAAAAGTATATATTATTCTCGAATCTATTGGCGAATGCGTGGATGGTGATTTTGAGTTCGAGTATAGATAAACTTCAATGTTACGGAGAGTAACAGCAGAGATACGGATAGTTTATTGCCAAACAAGAGCCGTTTCGGTAGAATAAGGCTACAATAAATTATCGGAGGAAACAAAAATGACTTTAGGCGAAAAAATTAAAGAAGCAAGAAAACAATGTGGTCTTTCCCAAGAGCAGCTTGCGGAGAAAATGGCAGTTTCAAGGTCGGCGGTTGCAAAATGGGAAGTAAATAACGGATTGCCGGATGTAGATAATCTAAAAGCATTAGCAACACTCTTGAACGTGAGTGTTGATTATTTACTTGACAACGGTGAGCCGATCGACAGCGGAGTCATCCGAGAGCCCTATAATCTATCAGACTACGGAAAAGGCAGTAAGAAAAAGAAGAAAGACCGTGTGATTCGTGAAAAGTATCCCGATGCGGAAATTCACACGCTGCTCGGCAAGGTGAAGCTGACAAAAGGCGAAAAAGTAATTGATAACGTGCTTGGATTTTTCACCGACGTTCCGTTTGGAACTCCCGACCTTATTAACAGCTTCAAAAATATGGATAAAGAGTTCTATATTGTGTTAGAGGGAGATAAGCAGTATTTCGTAACGGTGACGGATGAATTTATAGAGAGCCGTCGTCTTGTAAAGCACATTTTGGCGGATAAGTTTGAAATCGGAAATTGGAAATTTGTAAAGTGTAAGTATGAGGTGAAATAGGATGACAAAAAGATGAAAATTTTCCATTCTTTATACTGTGCTAAAAAATTTCCAACTATCACTTTTAAGTTTAGGCAATGTAAAGTTTATGTAAAGATGAAAAAAATCGCAAAATGCTTGCGACTTTTTGAAGAAAATATATAGTTATATAAATGAAAAAGAACTTGGACGTTAAATCCAAGTTCTAATTTCATTTGACCGCTTGAAGTGCAATTTCCTATAAATTTTTAATGTTTCAAAAAATCCCTTATAGGGAACGCCTTTTTCCATTCCCGTTTTTTTGTATACCGAACTTTGAGAGGGATTCGAGGGTGGGAGCCGTTTTGCGAGAGCGAAACGCTTTGCCTTGCGAAACAAGGACTACGCTAAATTCGTCGGCAAAGGACGACGTTAATAACGTCGGAGC
>JAFPAK010000094.1 GCA_017390825.1 Clostridia bacterium | reverse complement strand
ATTTTCTTTCACAAAATCGCCTCCTTTAAAAGTAATTATATCATAAAATTCAGGACGTTTCAATGATGCATCGCAATGGCGACATGATGCATTTGCTACGCAAATATGATGTTGCTCCCTTGGGTCGCAATGATGCGATATTTGCCCCAAAACATTAGGCGAAGCCGACATCATTAGCGTTAGCGACATCATCAGTGAAACGCCATCATTTGCCGAAGGCAAACATCATTCAAAAAACGCACTTTTGTCGGTAGACAAAAGTGCGTTTTTTGTTGGTGCCGGTGACCGGGGTCGAACCGGTACGGTATCGCTACCACTGGATTTTGAGTCCAGCACGTCTGCCAATTCCATCACACCGGCACATATAACAAGATATATTATACAACACTCATATGATAAAATCAAGCATTAATTTTTACTATGAGGAAAAATTTTATCACGCATACGATAACAAAGGGTTTTAAACCTAATTTTGATACGTCGATGCGGTAAATGCTTGACATACTTTGAGTATTGCAGATTCCCTACATCAAAATACTGCTCACCACGGTATATCCCAACGACTTTTGCAATCAACTGTGAGTACGATATACCTCTTTCGAGTATATACTGATTATCGCCACACATAGTATACCCGCCATCTGCAATGCTTATAATGCGGTGCAGGACGAACTGACCGTTTTTACGGCGGTAAAGAACAATATCACCTACTTCAACATTTTCAGGCAAAGCCAATGAAACCGAGTCCTCACCCTGTCGAAGCAAAGGCATCATACTTGTGCCTCTCGGCCATAGACGAAATACTCCTCCGCTTTCGATAACTTCGGTTATCAGCGGATACATATCATTCATAGATAGTGACTCAATCAAAGAGACCAGCCTCCGCTAATTTTGCAATAAATTTGTCAACATCTCGCTCAGCAACATCTCTTTGCACTTCATATGTATTAAGTAATACATCTACAAGTTCGTTACGCTCTGCACCTTTTTGCAGAGTTTCAAATAAGATTTTGCCACTACCGTTGACCGTGATCATGCAATTAAATTTTTTGCTCGCCTCGCCGGTCGCAACAGCAATATGATTGCCGGCAACTTCACGAATTATAAAGCCATCAGGAATTTTCATATAAATCAATCTCCGAAAATTAATTCAAAGTACTCATTGCTTCGTACGCAATTTGTGCAGCCTCTAAAGAGATATTACACTCCAAGCGATACGAAGAAACGGAGCTTAAAAATCTATCAACAAGATCAAGCGTGCATATCACACCTTCGGCATCAGATGGCAGAATTATCTGTTTCATAATAAGCTTTCCAGCATCTTTACCTATATTTATTATCTTGTTCTCTGTGCCTCTTTCAATAAAGCAGATCGAACGAACCGGCACCATACAATTATTCTGGTATCCCTCTTTGCCTGCCCACGGAGTACCGCACGCATACGGTAGTCCGTCAAAAAAGCGTATGATAGGTTTATCACCATTGACATACCGCATCCTATCTCCCAGCAGTCTTCTCCAAAGCATTGTGTGTGTGGACTTACCTGTCCCACTTGCTGCAGAAAAAGCATATGCAACACCATCGACCTCAATACAAGAGGCATGCAGTAAAAAAGCGCCGTACTTTGGAAGCTGTAAACACAGATTACGATACATACAAACAGACTCTAAATAAGCGTCAGAAAACTCACCTTCAGATATGTCTCTTTCACGCATTATATCCGCGTCCGAAACGGACACGGATATATCGTAATCATCAGTATCAACAACATAGTCCTTGCAGATAGCAAAAAGTCTGTCAAATCTTGTATTGATAAGGACATTAAGCTCTGCTACTTTAATTACAAAGCAATTCATATATATTAGAAAATATCCTCAACATAAGGATCGTTAACATGTCCTCCTACTGTATAAGCAGGCATTGTGTATTTAGCAGTTGTTGAAGGCTTTTCAGTCGCCTTTGTATCATCGAAAGACGCATTAGTTGCACCATTTTTATTGTTGTTATCAGTATTTGTCTTTTCGGACACATCCGATGTATTCTGTGCAATTGAGTTATCATCAGACGACGCATCTGACAAAGCTTCAGTGGCAGTATCGGATACAACATCTGAATTTCCAGTTAAATCTGCTGCAACAGTTGTGACAGCAGCTACTGTTGGCTTCTTGTCGTCACCCTCTGATTTGCAGGCAGAAAATGCAAGCATCATAGTAAAAATTAGAATTACTGTAACAACATAACAAATCTTTTTCATCTTTTACTCCCATTATAAGTTATTAATAACGAGGTGACCACTCTTTTGTATAATATTCTATCGTAGTTGTTTCAGCAGCCTTGGTTGTAGTAGTAGTGGTTGTTGTAGTGGTGGTTGTTGTAGTGGTTGTGGTGGTTGTGGTGGTTGCTGTAGTTGTAGTAGATGTGGTTACGGTTGTAGTTGCTGCTGTTTCGGAAGTAGGTTCAACAACAGTTGTATCGCTCTGCGTTGTCGTGGTAATTGTTGCAGTAGTATCACTGCTGCCGTTTTCAGTAGTATCTACAGTTACCTCAGGGAGGCTGTCGATCAATTTTACAATATACTTACGAAGCATAAGTACATCCTTACCGTTGATCGCACCATCTTGATTAACATCTGAATTTTCTACTACGAATGCATCTACCGGCAAACCAACGATATGTTTACGAAGAGTAAGTACATCCTTACCATTGATCGCACCATCTCCATTTACATCACCGTTTAAAAATGTGTCTGCCGAAGAATAAACCGCAAAAAGCGAAACAGCCATAATAACCAAAAGAATAGCGCCCATTACTTTTTTCATAATAATTGCTCCTTGTTAAATAAAATTAAAATCTATAATATGCATTTATTTAATGTTATTGTAACACAATAGGTTGAATTTTGCAACAAGAAAAAATATGCACAGTCGTTTTGGTAAAAATAAGGCATCATTGATAATTATTTGATATTTTCGATAACATCAGCACAATCTTCAAGCCAGTCACCCTCAAAAAGTTCAATAATACCATTATCGCAAAGCGTTGCAACAGCAGGACTCATGGGCAATTTTGCAACATTCTTAATACCATGCTGTGCTGCTACGGCATCAATCTTGCTTTCACCGAATATATTATGTCTGCTTTTACAATCGGGACACTCAAAATAAGACATATTCTCAACAAGTCCGAGCACGGGAATATTCATCATTTCAGCCATTTTGAGCGCTTTTCCGACTATCATAGACACAAGCTCCTGCGGAGAAGTTACTACGATAATGCCCTTTATAGGCAATGACTGGAACACCGTAAGCGGCACATCGCCTGTTCCGGGAGGCATATCAACAAACATAAAGTCAACATCACCCCAAAGCACATCGCTCCAGAATTGTTTTACTGTGCCTGCGATAACCGGGCCCCTCCAAACAACGGGATCGGTCTCATTTTCTACAAGCAAATTTAATGACATTATTTTAGTACCCATTTTAGACTTTGCAGGAAAAATTCCGTCTTCACAGCCCTCTGCTCTTCCCTTTATACCAAAGGTTTTAGGAATTGATGGACCGGTTATATCTGCGTCCAGAACAGCGGTGCTGTAACCTCTTCTCTGCATGATTACAGAAAGCATTGAGGTAACAAGTGATTTTCCTACACCGCCTTTACCGCTTACTACAGCGATAACATTTTTAATGTCAGAAAATTCATTCTGCTGTAAGATCAGACTTTCAGCAGCGCGGCTTTCGCAATCAGCAGAACAACTCTCGCAATTATGCGTACATTCACTCATTATTATATCTCCATTTCATTTTCAGTAATAACAGTAACACCTAATGTGTTAGCTTTAGTCAGCTTACTTCCTGCATTTTCTCCGCAAAGGACATAATCCGTCTTTTTAGACACGGATCCTGTGACCTTCGCACCAAGTGAAATAAGCTTATCGGTCAGTTCATTTCGGGTATACTTTTGAAATGTACCGGTTATAACGACTGTTTTATTATAAAACATATTATCATCATTTACAACAGTTTTTTCTGAATTTTTAATATTCAAAACAGATAACAACAGCTTATATTCGCACTGATTATCCTCATTTGAAAACCAACTGTAAATCTCGTCATTGATAGCGCTTCCAAAGCCTTCAATACACGCAAAGTCGTATCTGTCCGCCAACGCTTTTTCAAACGCATCAATACCGCACATCTCGCATTCGATCT
>JAFPAK010000093.1 GCA_017390825.1 Clostridia bacterium | reverse complement strand
GCAGACACAGTATAACACTTGCCTTGTAATAGGCCCGTTTCTTTCTGAAACAGTAAGTAGTGCAAAGGTTTTAGAAATATGTGAAAAGCACGGAATACCACGCAAAGAGCATCCGATCATGGAGAAATACTACGGCGATGTACCTATTATTCCTCAAAGCAGCCATCTTTATCCTTTACTTGATACTCTCGGCGAGCATTTGTGGGGTGGTTCAGATTCTTTTTCGATCAATGATATTAACTATGAATGGTGCAGTACCACTTCTCCGTTTGATGCCGAAAAATACATTAACAGTCTTGACGATACCGTTATGAATATGCAGATATTGCAAAAACGCTATGAATATGAGAATGAAATTATGGAAGCGGTATCACACGGTCAGGCAAGAAAAGCGGAAATATTACTTTCAGGGTTTTCCAATATGAAATTTGAACAGCGCCTTGCTGATCCGGTGAGAAACATTAAAAATTATTGTATCATTATGAACACATTGCTTCGCAAAGCTGCAGAAAAAGGAGGCGTGCATCCTATTTATCTGGATAGCATCTCCTCCTCGTTTGCAATCAAAATAGAACGGCTGACCTCCACCGGTGAGATACCGGATTTTATGCGTGAGATGTTCCGCTCATATTGCCGCCTTGTAAGAAAGCACTCAATGAAAGATTACTCCCTGCCGGTACAAAAGGCAATAACCTGCATAGATACCGATCTTTCAGCCGACCTTTCGTTAAGTACATTAGCAAAAATGCAGAATATAAGCTCGGGGTACCTTTCTACCGTATTTAAAAAGGAAACGGGTAAGACTGTTACTGAATATATAAACGAACAGCGTGTCAAGCACGCAACTCATCTGCTTAACACCACAAAGCTGCAAATACAGACTATAGCTCAGCATTGCGGTATAATGGATGTTCATTATTTTTCAAAGGTATATAAAAAATATACGGGGAAAACACCTAAAGAGCATAGAGAGATGCTAGATAAGTAGACCTTCGCCTGATGCAAATTCACGGGGGCTTATGCCATATTCTGATTTAAAAGCACGGTAAAAGCCTGCGTAGTCACGAAATCCGCAGGAGTAGCACACATCGCCGGCGGCGGCTCCTGCAAGCAGCATCTGTTTTGCAACCAGCAAGCGTTTGAGCATAATATATCGGTACACGCTTACACCGGTTTCCTTGCGGAATTGGTGGGATAAGTGATACTTGCTCACATAAAACCGCTCGGCGATAGCTTCAAGAGAGAGCTCCTCGCTACAATGCTCGCCAATATAACGCAAAACATCCTCAACAAGCGGTGAACTTTTGGTATGGTGTTCTTTGATCGTATCAGAGTTTTGCGACAGTCGGTTAAGCTCCACCATAATTTGCAGTAATATGCCTTTTGCACACAATGAACTGCCAAACTCGTTCTTGTAGCTTTCTCTGGAAAGCTCATACAGCTTAGCTGCGAGTGACGATGATGTGCGTATCAGATTAGTATGTGTCGGCAGAGCGCTGTCAAAGCATCGGGTAAGGTCAGTTTTTTCGTCTCCCATGTTTTTCAGATGCTCCTTGTTTATCCAAAGAACTATACGCTCGTAAACGTTGCTTTCGGGCGAAACTATCGGGCGGTGTAATTCGAGCGGATTTATCAGCAGCATATCACCGGGATTAAGCTGAAAGACCTTGCCCTCGACCCAATATTCCACCTTGCCGCCTAAAAACATATATATCTCATAAAAATCGTGATGATGTACTTCTACACTTGTACCCTTCGGTTCACGATAATGAAATATCTCAAAATCATCCTTTTTCATCGTCTGCCGCGGGTCGAAATGTTGTGATCTATCTCTCATGTATCTCACCTCAATATCATTTTACAGCAATATTCGCAATATGTCAAACAATTAAAGCAATAAATATTGTGAAAAAATGTGATATACTAAAACAAAAATCAATAGGAGATGATTTTGTGGCTCGATTTTTATCCGAGGACTTCTTGCTTAGCGGTAATGTGGCGAAAACTTTGTATCATAACTACGCCAAGTATATGCCTATTGTCGATTACCATTGCCATGTCAGTCCAAAGGAAATCTATGAGGATAAGCATTTTGAAAATATCACCGAGGTATGGCTCGGCGGCGATCATTACAAATGGCGTATAATGCGTTCAAACGGTGTTGAGGAACGCTATATTACCGGTGATGCGTCGGCAAGGGAAAAGTTTCAGAAATTTGCCGATTGTTTGCCTAAAGCTATCGGCAATCCGATGTATCATTGGTGTCATCTTGAGCTTAAAAAATATTTCGGCTTTACCGGTGTTCTCAACGGGGAAACAGCCGAGGAGGTATGGCGCCTTGCGAACGAAAAGCTCAAAGAGGATAATATGGGCGTGCGCGGACTTATTGAAATGAGTAATGTTGATTTTATCGGCACAACCGATGACCCTGTTGATACACTAGAGTGGCACAAGGCACTTTCGGAGGACAGCAGTATGAAAACTACCGTTGCTCCGTCCTTCCGCCCCGACAAAGCGCTGAACATTGAAAAGGACGGCTGGCTAGAGTATATCAGGCAGTTGAGCGAAGTATGTGGCTTTTCGATAGACGGACTTTGCAGTCTTAAATCGGCGCTCGCAAGCCGTATAGAATATTTTCGTGTTCACGGTTGTAAGGCAAGCGACCACGGCCTTGATAATATGATCTATCTTGAAGCAGATGACGATGAGGTAGACGCTATCATCAAACGAGCACTCGGCGGCAAAAGTGTAACTGCGGATGAAGCAAAGAAGGTCAAGACCTCACTTCTTATCTTCTGTGCAGAAGAATATTCAAAGCTTGGCTGGGTAATGCAGATACATTATAATTGTCTTCGCAATCCCAATTCAAAGATGTTTAAAACTTTAGGTCCTGATACCGGTTTTGACTGTATCGGGCCTGATAACGGAAGCAAGGCGGTTGCATTATTCCTTGATACATTATACAGTCGCAATGCTTTGCCGAAAACAATACTTTACAGCCTTGATGCATCTGATAACGAGTTTCTTGATACTATAATCGGCGCATTTCAGGACAGCGGAATACAGGGCAAGCTGCAGCATGGCTCTGCATGGTGGTTCAATGATAACAAAGAGGGTATGCGTGCACAGCTTATCAGCCTTGCAAATTTAAGTCTTTTGGGGAACTTTGTCGGTATGCTTACCGATTCACGTTCATTTTTGAGTTATACCCGTCATGAATATTTCCGCAGAATTCTGTGTGATGTTATCGGCAATTGGGTAGAAAACGGCGAATATCCTGAGGATTATAATGCACTTGGTACTATCGTGAAGGATATTTGTTACAATAATGCAGTAAGATACTTTGGCTTGGAGGACTGAATATATGAAACTTTCATTTCGTTGGTACGGAAGTTCTGACCCTATTTCACTTGAATACATCTCACAGATACCGGGTATGCGCTCGGTCGTGTCGGCAGTTTATGATGTAAAGCCGGGTGAGGTGTGGCCAAAAGAGAGTCTTGAAAAGATAAAGGAACAATGTGAAAAGGCAGGTCTTGTATTTGATGTAGTTGAGTCTATACCCGTGCATGAGAATATAAAGCTCGGCAGAGGCGAGGCAGATCAATTGCTCGATGTATACTGTGAGAATATTCGCCGTTGTGCCGAATACGGTGTAAAATGTGTTACCTACAACTTTATGCCGGTTTTTGACTGGACACGCACACAGCTTGATAAAAAAGCTCCCGATGGGTCAACAAGTCTTGTGATGTATTGGGATCAGATGAGAGGTCTTGATCCTTTGAAGGATGACATCCACCTTCCCGGTTGGGATTCAAGCTACACCCAGCAGGAGGTGCGTGAGCTTATTTCGGCATACGGCGAAATAGGTGAAGAAGGACTTTGGAAAAACCTTGAGCGATTTCTCAAAAAGGTTATTCCCGTTGCTGAGGAATGCGGAGTCAAAATGGCTATCCATCCGGATGATCCGCCGTATCCGATCTTCGGGCTTCCGAGAATTATTACTTGTGAAGAAAATCTCGACAGATTTTTATCGCTTGTTGACAGTCCGTCTAACTGTCTTTGTCTTTGCACCGGTTCACTCGGTTGTGCAAAGACCAATGATATTCCTGCTATGGTGCGTAAATATGCAAAAATGGATCGCATAGCGTTTATGCATATCCGAAATGTAAAAATCATGGAGGATGGCTCATTTGAGGAGCGCGCACACCTTTCAGACAGTGGTAGTCTTGATATATATGAGATAGTAAAGGCGCTTGTTGAAAACGGATTTAATGGATACGTCCGACCCGATCACGGCAGAATGATATGGGGTGAAACAGGCAAACCGGGATACGGACTTTTTGATCGCGCACTCGGTGCGGCATATATCAACGGACTTTTTGAAGCCTGCGAAAAAGCAGCTGAATAAGGAGGATGACTTTTATGAATACTAATGTTCTTAATACTGATCTTAACGGTAAGGTAGCTGTTGTAACAGGCGCAGGCGGTGTGCTTTGCAGCTATTTTGCAAAGGTGCTGGCGAGAGCAGGTGCAAAGGTTGCTTTGCTTGATCTTAATGAAAAAGCAGCTGAACAGTATGCTGCTGAGATCACAACCGAGGGTGGAATTGCTAAGGCATATGCCTGCAATGTGTTAAATAAAGAAATTTGTGAAAATGTTGCACAAAAGGTATTGTCGGAACTTGGTCCATGTGATATACTTATAAACGGTGCCGGCGGAAACAATCCCAAGGCAACCACCGATAAGGAATACTTCGAACT
>JAFPAK010000009.1 GCA_017390825.1 Clostridia bacterium | reverse complement strand
GCATACGCACTTTTAAAAATCCCGGTATAATCTTCCGGTTCCAGTTCTTCCAAAACCGATTCATAATCAACAATAGCGCGAGTCTGCGTCTTGCTGTTCCAGTAATTACTGATAGCCGGATATAACAGAATGCAGATACCTACCAAAAAACCAATGGTTAAAAAGATTACTGTTTTATGTTTTCTCATAGGCATCTCCTTTCTGTCATATTTTTAATGGGAGGAGAGGAGAAAGCCTCTCCTCCCATTGGGGACAAGTCAATATTTTAACGATTAGTCAGTATAAACAGACATCTTCTTATGGGTGATTAGGAACACAGCAAAGCCGATAGCGAGTAATGTTCCGATTGTAATAAGCCAGAAAGTGCCCATACCGCCTGTAGAAGGAAGAACAACACCTTTGCTGTTGTGAACAACGGTATGTGTCAGATCAAAGCGGTTTTCGGTATGTACTCCGTCTTCTTCCTGAATATCTGCTACGTCACCGTTAGTATCAGCAAAGATGACAAATGGGCGAATATCTTTACCTGCCTCGAACTTAACGGGCTGAGTAAGAGCGTTGTATCCGCTGGGAGCTTCTACCTCCTTGAGGTAGTAAGCGCCTTCTTTAAGACCTAAAATTGCAAGCTTACCGTTAGTCTGAGATACTACAAGGTTGTTCTGAGTAATAGTATTACCTTCGCCATCCTTCAAATATTCTGCCAGATAAGCTTCATAAAGCTTACGGGTGGTTTCCTGCATAATACCGCTGATGCTTTCTGCGATAGTGCCAAAGCTGTCTACGATATAAACACCGTCAATCTTGGTGGGGATAACATATACAGGCTGAGTGCATGCCTCATCTTTGTAGATGCGGAATTTAGCACCTGCGAGGTTTTCGCGTGTAGCAATATCGTCTTTGAGCAAGCCGATACCGTAAACATAGGTTACAACCTCTTCAGGCTTTGTAGAATCGGTCTCATGCTCACTTGTCCATGAAGCATGAGCCTTATTGTAACGGTTACCGTGAGACGTGTCACCGATAGCAGCATTTGCTTCAACTACCGCTTTGTAAATAACCTCTACCTGAACGGGAGAATCGAACTTAGAAGCAGCATTTTCGTTGAAGTTCAAAGAATAAGAAGTAACTTCGCCTAAATCGTTTGTAACATTGGTAACAGTGTGATTTTCAAGCCACGGAATGGTGATGCGGAACTTGTCATAATCAAGATGTACAAGATACCACTGTGCATTGTTACGGTTCTTTGCAACACCTGTCCAGTCACCGAAATATTCCCAGCTATCGGTATTGTTACCGCCCTGTGACAAGTAGTAACCTCTTTCAAGTTTCACACCGTCAACATAGACTTCAAAACTATTAAACTCAACCCAGATTGCATCGCCTTTTTCATCGTGAATCTGATAGTACTTAATTTTGTTTTCGCCGTCATAGTTGGTTGCTTCAAAAGAAACCTTGTAGGTGATTTCATCACCGATATTTGCAGAGTTGGAATCATCCCAGATGGGATCGCCGTTTGTATCCACACCGTTTTGAATCTGTTTGTCAAATCCGCTTCCGGGTTTCTGGTTCTTATCAATTACTTCAACATCGGGAGTATTGGAATTGATAGTTACGGTAGTACCTAAAGTGCTGGTGATGAGATAGTAACCATAAGGTAAGTCAGCAAACTTCACCTCGTCACTTGCAGCCTTAACAGGTGCAGCAGCAGTAGTGTAAGTGCCGTTTTCAACCAATTCGGTCAGGTATTTGATAAGTTCTGCATCGTTAACGCCATCTTTCTTGGTAACAGAGCCTGTGTTGACATTGTACACAAAGAAAAGATTCTCGGTCGTGCCGTCGGCACCGAACAGCGCAGTAAAGAACTGGTTGTCGGTAGAAATGCTATAGGAAACCGCCTTGGTTTTGCCGTCGGCATCCTTGCTGATGCTTGCGTCGAAGATCTTGTAGAGTGCATAGGTTTCATCGATGGTTGCGTTAGTGATGGTAATGGAGCCTTCGTTCTCTGCCGCAAAAGCGGTAATGCTCAGAGAAAGAACCATTGCCAGCACCATAATGATGGATAAAAACTTTTTCATAGTGATTTTCCTTTCTAAAAATAATTTT
>JAFPAK010000092.1 GCA_017390825.1 Clostridia bacterium | reverse complement strand
GAATAAATACATAAGGCTTGACCGACCGGTTAAGCCCTTATTTTTTCTTTATTCTTTCATTATAAATAATTAATAAGAAATTTAAAACAAGGTTGTTACCAAATACACAACCCCATACACCCAGCTTGCGAGCAATCCGTATATAATGACAGATCCGGCAATAGAAAACATTTTTGAGCCAATACCGAGCACTTGACCTTCTGCTTTGAATTCTATTGACGGAGATGACATAGCATTTGCAAAACCGGTGATAGGTACAAGCGTACCTGCACCTGCAAATGAAGCGATTTTTTGATATATATTCATTGCCGTAAGTATAATTGAAATGCCCACAAGAGTTATTGATACTGCGGAAGAAGCTTTTGTTGTTTCTAGCCCTAGATAAATATAAAGGTCATTTAATGCTTGTCCGAGAACGCAAATCAATCCTCCTACCCAGAATGCATTTATGCAGTCTTTAACTACTGAAGAATTCGGAGATGCCTTTTTAACCATATTTAAATATTCTCTGTTTGTCATAATCTTCATTCCTTTCGTGAATTATTATTGGCATAATTTTTTCTGTTTATGAAAAAATATTTATAAACGGAGGAAGACATTATGATTATACGTGCAGAAAATTTATATAAAAAATATAAAGTAGGGAAATGCGAGGTTAATGCGCTTTGTGATGTAAGTTTTTGTGCTGACAAAGGAGAGTTCGTAGCGATAATCGGCTCATCAGGCTCCGGAAAATCAACTCTTATGAATATTCTTGGCTGCCTTGATAAGCCAGATGAAGGAAAATACTATATTGATGGATTTGATACTTCTGTATTATCCCAGAACAAGCTTTCCAAAATACGTTCAAAAAAGATTGGATTTATATTTCAAAGATTCAATCTTATACCGACTCTGACAGCACTTCAAAATGTGGAACTTCCAATGATGTATCTTTCAATTGATAGGAACAGACGAAGAAATCTTGCGCTTTCAGCACTTGAAAGGGTAGGGTTAAAGGAACGTGCTCAGCATACGCCGGGTGAACTTTCAGGCGGTCAGCAGCAAAGAGTAGCGGTAGCCAGGGCACTTGTCACAGATGCAGATATTCTGCTTTGTGATGAACCAACAGGAAACCTTGATTCTGCATCAGGTAAAGATGTTATGAATCTTATAAAAGAGTGTAATGATATCGGTAAGACAGTTATTTTAATTACACATGATCATAAAATGGCAGCATTTGCACACAGAGCGGTAACCATTAATGATGGAAAAGTAATTGACAACCGAACAAATGTTGTTGTATAATGTATAAAAGAAAGGCGGTCGAGGTTTATGTTAACTAACAACCAGCAAAGAGTATTTGATTTTTTAAAAGAGAGCATTGCAAGCTCTGTTGTTCCGACCGTTCGAGAGATATGCAATGCTACGGGGATTCGTTCAACATCATCCGTTCATGCTATTTTAAATAAGCTTGAGGAATTAAATTTAATAGAGCGTGACTCGAAAAGTGCACGCTCTATACATATTGCTGGGGTTAGGGGAGCAGTTCAGGTGCCAGTTCTCGGCAGAGTGCAGGCAGGAATGCCGGTTCTTGCAGTTGAACAGATAGAGGAGTATATTCCGTTCTTGCCCGAAAGTTATTCTTCAGATAAAGAATATTTTGCGCTTCATGTTCGTGGTGAGAGCATGAAGGATGCAGCTATTCTTGATGGTGATCTTGTTGTTTGCGAGAAAACAAGCATTGCCAGAGAAGGCGAAATAGTAGTTGCGCTTATTGATGATGAAGCGACTGTAAAGCGTTTTTACAGAGAGGGCTATGGATTTCGGCTTCAACCTGAAAACGATGATTTTTCACCAATTTATACAAGCGAGCTTGAGATTTTAGGAAAAGTTGTTGCTTGCATACGTACATATTATTAAGAAAACGTTTTAACAAGCATTTCAGCCAGTAGCTCTGCTGAATATTTTGCTTCTTCCAATGTATTTGCTTCGCTGCCCATTTCTATAAGTAATGAGCAGTGTTTTAAATCTTGATTGTATAGTTTTTGTGCGAAAAACAACGGTCTTGCAAGCAATGGATATGTCGTTTCAAAGCTTTGTTGAAGTCGCAGACCAAATCTAAGATTTTCTATCCAATCAGGGAAATCGGTTACAGGACCTGCCTCGCATCCGCTTATTATCATTATTTGTGCTGCTTTCTTGCCATTTACAGTAACAGTAGGCTTTAGCTTACTGTTATCATCATACGTGATGCTGTCACGGTGTATGTCGAGAACGATTTGTATTGAAGGGTATTTTTCAAGATACTCTTTTATTGTTTCTCTGCTTCTGTCATAAGATCCGGTATATGCATCTTTGTCGTGTAGTGTTTCGGATTGTATTGTAATTATGCCGGCTTCATTAAGCTTATCTTTCAACACTTTTCCCACTGCAACTACGTTTTTGGTTTTGTCAGTCGTTCGTGTCGGCCAGTCGTCACTATATGTTGCTGAATCTGATGGATAGTAACATTCGGTAGCATGTGTGTGCACTATAAGAACTTGTGGGGCTGCATTTAGTTCAATATCACAGTCTGGCTCAATGGATAGTTGATCCTTAATGCTTACCTCTACTCCTGTGGCGTTTCTTATATATACACCGTTGTAGTTGTCCGTTGCGCCGGATCGACCTACAGTTTGTGTTATGATTTTGCCTGCAGCATTTGATGCTGCAACTGCTGTTATGGGAACGGTACACGCCTCATATGTCATAACTTCGCCTGCTTGTGATGATGTTGTCGTTGGTGTCGTTGCCATTGTCGTGGATTGTTCTGATGTAACAGCAACAGTTGTGTTTGCTTCTGCGGATATATCACTTGCTTGTTCGATTTCACTATCTATTGCTGCTTCGGGTATGACTGCTGCTGCACAGATAGCACCAATGCTATCGGCTAGAATTACTGTTGGTTTTTGTAAATATGATGACTGTGTTATAAGTATTAATACAAGAATGACAGGTAGAGCTATTTTTATTAGTTTTCTCAAATTAGAAATTCTTTTCTTTCTCAATATTAAAACCGTCCTTTCACTTGAATATATGACGGAATGAATATAATCTATGACTTTGGTGGTGAATTTATGTCAACTAAAATCATATCAAAAGAAGAAGTATTTTCATCTTTTACAAAACGCAATGAAGATACTCATAAATATGATTTCGGGCGTGCGTTGCTGATAGTCGGCAGTGAGTATATGACAGGCGCTGCAGTATTTGCTGCAAAGGGATGTATTTCATCGGGAATAGGTCTTTGCGAGGTTTTGACACCGGCAGCATCACACCGGATAATTGCTTCGCATGTATGCGAGCCTATTTATACGGTTATTAATAAAAATGATTTAAGAAATCAGTATCAGAAGATAAAAAAATCAATTAAGAAGGCTGATGTTATCGTTATTGGTTGCGGATGTGGAGCAAATGAATATACTGACTTTTTATTAAATGCCGTTCTTGAAAATAGCAAAGTCCCTGTAATAATTGATGCTGACGGCATAAATTGCCTTGCACGGAATATAGATTTATTAAAGCAGAAAAATTGCGAGGTAATTTTAACGCCGCATAGCGGAGAAATGTCACGTCTTACGCATTTAAGCAGTGAGTATATTAATTGTAATAGAGAAAAAGTTGCTGTTGAATTTAGTAAAACATACGGTGTTACCGTTGTTCTGAAAGGTCATAATACTGTTATCAGCTATGCTGATGATGTTTATGTTAATCCTACCGGGAATTCCGGTATGGCGACCGGAGGTAGTGGTGATCTGCTTTGTGGAATAATGGCGGCTAGAATTGCGCATTGCTATTCACTGAAAGATGCAATTAATTCGTCTGTGTATATTCATGGAATGTGCGGCGATATATCGTCAAAGAGATATTCTATGATCTCGACTACCCCAAGCACTATGCTTGAATGTTTACCCGAGATTTATCTTTCAATTGAGTCTGCATTATAGTATGCGGAGTTGATATGTTTTGAAAAAACTATTTTTTATCGGATTGATGATCTGCTTTACTTTTGCTTCTTGTGGCAATAAAAGTAAAACAATAGTTATCGATCCGATTTTTTCATGTTCGTTTTCAGCTGAGTATAATGATACATCTATCAAAGGGGATATCAATGTTTCCGACGATAATGTTAAAATAGTTATAACCGAGCCGGATGTTATTAAAGGCGTAACTTTAACTGCAAATAATAATCAGGTTTCACTTGAATATGTGGGGCTTACAAAAACATTTTCACAAGCTGATTATCCACAGATTGCTTTTATATCGAGCATAAAAGAAATAATTTCTGATGTATCAATGAATAAGCCGGAAGCAGCAGTTATTGAAAACGGATACGGTATTAACGGCTCATTCAATGGATATGAATATAATTTGATTATTGACAATGATCTGCTTATTTCAAAAATATATGTACCTTCTATTGACTTGTCTGTTGAATTATATGATTATAAATAGATAACAGATAGTAATTATCACTTTTTCTTGACTTTTATTTACATAGGTGGTAATATGCTTATAGAAAACCATTGTACAAAATTGTATATAGATTAAGTTCAGTCATTAACTTTTTTGGTAATATTGTTATGTAAAAGAGATATATGTTGGTATTGCGAAAATTAGACAATTAACGAAGTTGACATACAAAATTTCAATTAGTTTCTCTTTCAATATTTCATGTAGGTGATATTATGAGATCAAATTTAATTAATTTCTTAATAATACTTGTTGGTATTGTGTTAACGGTTATGCTCATATTTACTCCTATAAATGGATTTTTCTTTATGATAAATGAGTTTTGGGGGTTCCCGTATGTCAGGAACAAACATATGTCGTATAGTAGTATAGGCAGTTCCTCTTTATACAATGTAAAGAATATTGATGTTGACAAATCAGGAAATATTTTTATAAGCAGCGGAAAGCATCTTTGTATATACGGTCGGCTCGGTGTTGGAAGAGGTCAGTTATATCTCCCTACATCTGATTATGCATTTAAAGTTGACGGAACTGTATTGACTGTAATAAT
>JAFPAK010000091.1 GCA_017390825.1 Clostridia bacterium | reverse complement strand
TGAGTATTTTGAGGGTATTTTTAACCCATACTATAACAAGAACCGTATGGTACTAAAAACCTGTTTCACTAACACTATTGAGTATTTAAAGAATGAACTTGATTATGATGCCTCGTCTTACGGTATGACCACATCTGAAATAAAGCAGATATTTATCGGTGACTATAATACTGTAAACCGTACCAACAGATGGATAAATTATAACGATATTTATAGTTTTGATTATGAGAGTATATATAATTATGACTACTACAACTGCGAGCGGGTATATAACACAGATGCCTTGAATAACGAACAGATCGCATCGAGC
This sequence comes from Clostridia bacterium, assembly GCA_017390825.1. The sequence goes on along the minus strand of JAFPAK010000091.1, from coordinate 3,888 downwards.
GACGGATATATATGTGACGCAAATGCAGTTGAGTATTTGAGCCAAAATTTGAAGCTCATGACTACTTCAGACTTAAGTGGCAAGCTTGTAATAATCAACAACATAATCGATACTCCCTTTAACGCATACAGTGACAGCTATTTCTCTGAATACCATATGGCATCAAGCAAACAGGTTTATTACATCAGTAACGAGGTTTATACCACTTTTATTGGTATGTGCAGTAACACTAAAACAACGGATTAACTCTTTTCAAGGAGGCTTTTAGCATGAGTGTAATTAAAAATGAAGCATTATTCAAAATCGGATACGGTCTTTATGTTGTGACTAGTAATGATGGTACAAAAGACAACGGACTTATTGTTAATACAGTTTCACAATTGACCGATTCCCCCTTACGGGTTGCAGTAACGATAAACAAGCAAAACTATTCGCATGATATTATCCTTAGTACCAAAAAGATGAATGTAAACTGTCTTGATGTCAGCACGCCTTTTTCTGTGTTTGAATGCTTTGGATTCAGAAGTGGCAAGGATAGTGATAAATTCAAGGGTATTGATTTTTGGCGCAGCGAAAACGGTCTTGCTGTGTTAAAGGATAATATCAATGCTTATATTTCACTTGAAGTTGAACAATATGTAGACCTTGGTACGCATGGTATGTTTATCTGTACGGTAACCGAATGCAATACACTTTCTGATGCATATTCTATCACCTATGCTTATTATCAGAAAAACGTTAAGCCTGCGCCTAAGGCTGTTAAAGGCTATGTATGTAAGATATGCGGATATGTTTATGAAGGCGAAGATCTGCCCGATGACTTCATCTGTCCGTTGTGCAAGCATGGTGCAGCTGATTTTGAGCCGATAAAATAGTTTTATTTTTAAAAAAATCACTTGACACCAAAACTTGCATATGATAAACTATAATAAACTAATATTATAAACCGTTGAAGCGGAGATAAAGATGTTGATGCTCCCACAGAGAGTCCGTGTTGCTGAGAGTCGGACGGAAAACAATTCATCAAATGGACCGCTGAGGGTGCAGTCAAAAAAGCTGTTTGCTTTGAGTATTCTGCAACGTGTTGGCATACGTTAGTTGTCGGGGATATGTTGGTATCCTGCTAAAGTGTACGGTCGTACCGTAAATCAAGGTGGCACCGCGGATAAGTGTTTATTCGTCCTTGACAGAATAGATTATTCTGTCAAGGACTTTTTATTTTTTTGGAGGATACTATGGAAAATTACAGTATGCTATTACCGAATTACAGTATCGGCAAAACTGTGTATGACAAAATCGGGCAGTATTGCATAAGATACGGCAGTTCTGCTGTGATTATAGGCGGCAAAACTGCTTTGGAAAAAGCAGAATACATTATTAAAAAGCATATGTGCGATGCGAAAATCACCGTTACAGATACACTTTGGTACGGCGGTGAAGCAAGCTATGAGAATGTTGATATATTAATGCAAACCGACGCTGTAAAATCTGCAGATATGATCTTTGCTGTCGGTGGGGGTAAGGCAATCGACACCTGCAAGTGTCTTGCAGATAAGCTAAACAAGCCTATTTTCACCTTCCCTACCATAAGTTCAAACTGCGCTGCTATCACCAGTGTTTCAATCATGTACCGCCCCGACGGATCTTTTATTGAACCATACTTCTTTTTACGTCCTCCGGTACATTGCTTTATCAATACGGAAATAATGGTTGAAGCGCCGTACAAGTATCTGTTTGCCGGTCTTGGTGACACAATGGCAAAATTCTACGAATGTACAATTTCGGCACGCGGCGACCATCTTGAGCATTATACTGAGATCGGTGTAGCTATGAGCAGTATGTGTGCTGAACCGATAATACGCAATGGTGAAGAAGCGATAAAAAGCAATAAGAATAAAATGCTTTCATACGCTTTTGAGCAGGCTGTACTCGGTGTTGTTGCATCAACAGGTCTTGTGTCTATATTTCTCACCCGTGACCACACACCTGATTACAACAGCGGACTCGCCCACGCTATATTCTATTCACTGACAGAAATACCCGGTCTTGAAGAAAAGCATCTGCACGGTGAAATAGTTGCTTTGGGCCTGCTTATCTGCCTTATTGTTGATGAGCAGTATGATGAATATATCCGATTGCGTGAATTTTATAAAAAAGTAGAGCTTCCGACTATTCCGGAGGATATCGATATTTCAAAGGAACAGTTTTGCTCACTTATAAACAATATGTGCGATATGTCTGACATACGCCATTATCCGTATAAAGTAACACCGCAAATGATTTCTGATGCGGTAGAAATTTTATATGATAGATAAAAGGAGATTTTATTATGAAAGCAACATTAATTAAAATTTTGAGTTTTGTTATTATGTTAACTATGATGTTAGGTCTTTGCTCATGCGCAAGCAACAGTACTGTTGACAAAGTATATGTTGTACAGATGGTCGAAAACGGCGCATTTGATCAAATGCGTGAAGGCTTTATAAAACAGCTTCGTGATAACGGATACAGTGAGGAAAAACTTGAGATAGTATATAAATGTGCTCAGGGCGATGCTACCAATATGAACACTATCGTTCAGGAGGCCCTATCTGAAAATCCGATAGCTGTCGCAACGGTAGGCACTCCGGCAACACAAGCATTTGTGGCAGCCGGCTCCGACGTTCCTACATTCTTTATTTCTGTCGGTGATCCCGTGGGTGCAGGCGTTATAAGTGATATGTCAGCCGCTCCTGATAAAAACGCAACAGGTACTTCAAATGCAGTGCCTGTAAATGAAATATTTGACCTTGCCGACAAGCTTACACCCGATATTAAAACCTATGGTATTCTTTATACAACAGGTGAAGCTAACTCAGTTTATACAGCAACAAATGCAAAAGAATACCTTGAAGGTAAAGGTATTAAAGTTATCGAGCAAACAGTTACATCAGCCGGTGAAGTTCAGCAGGCAGCAATCTCACTTTGTCAAAAAGTAGATGCAATTTTTGTTCCTAATGATAGTATCATCCAGAGTGCAATGCCGCTTGTAGCACAGGCGTCAAGAGATGCAAAGGTGCCCGTTTACGGTTCCAGCGCAGTTATGGTCGACTCCGGTGCATTTGCTACTATTGCGATCAGTGATACAAAGATAGGCGCAATAACAGCTGACAAATTGATTGAATATCTTAATGGCACCGCAATAACTAATATAAATGCACAAATTGTTGATGCAGATGATATCGTGATTAATTCACAAACGGCAACTGCAATCGGTGTTTCCGTGAGCGATGATATGAAAAATTCAGCAAGATTTGTGACAGATACTAACCAATAATAAGTGGAGTAGATTATGACTATTGTTTTAGGAACTCTGCAGCTTGGAATACTTTATGGGCTGCTTGCTATAGGCATTTACATTTCATTCAGGATACTTAACACACCAGATCTTACTGCTGAAGGCTCATTCACCTTTGGCCTTTCGGTATCCGCAGTTGTAGCTTCGGCAGGACATCCTTATCTTGCTTTGGTGCTCGGTATGCTTGCAGGTGCACTCGCCGGTGCTGTTACAGGTATTTTGCAAACAAAATGTAAAATCCACCCTGTACTTGCCGGTATCCTTACCATGAGTGCTTTGTATTCTATTAATATGTTTGTTATGGGTGCCAAGGCGAATGTTACACTCATTGGCGTTAAAACCGTGTTTACAGACGCCGTGCTTGCATTTTCTGCGTTAAACAAAGAAATTATTAAACTCATGGTAATAATCGCATTTACAGCGGTTTTTGCGGCAATTTTGATCATATTCTTCAAAACTCATACCGGTCTATGCATAAGAGCAGCCGGTGATAACGAAACAATGGTTCGTGCATCTTCAATAAACGGAGACGCGGTAAGGGTTATAGCGCT
>JAFPAK010000090.1 GCA_017390825.1 Clostridia bacterium | reverse complement strand
TACGCAGCAATTTGAATTTACAGAATACGTTACCAAAGCGTCACGCCCTAAATAAGAACCACCAATACCAACTACCAATAATACTTCTGAATCGTTTTTGATTTTTTCAGCTGCTGCTTTAATACGAGCAAACTCTTCTTTATCATAATCAACAGGCAGATCCATCCAACCCAAGAAATCATTTCCAGGACCTTTTCTTGAATTAAGCAGTTCATGCGCTGCTTTAACCTGCGGATCAATTGCAACATATTCTGCATCGTTGATAATCTGTGATGCATATTTGTTAGTAAAACTTACTGCCATTAAAAATTCCTCCGTGTATATTGCTTATATGTATTTTACTATACATTCGTTACTTTTTCAAGAATAATTTTTAAAAAATAATGCTAATTTGTAAATATTATTTGAAAGATAAGCAGTTTTGTATTATAATTGCTGATAGATTAAATAAATACGGAGAATTATTATGCGCGTAGCCTTTTATACACTTGGATGTAAAGTAAATCAATATGAAACAGAATTAATGCGTGAAAACCTTATTAATAACGGATACGAGATTTGTTCTGCTGACGACGTTCCGGACATATTTATTATCAATTCCTGCACTGTTACTGCTGAAAGTGACAGAAAGACAAGACAATGCGTAAGACGCCAAAGAAATAAGCATCCCGAAGCAATCATCGTCCTTACCGGTTGTATGCCACAGGCTTTTCCTGACAAAGCAGATGAGTTAGAATGCGCTGATATCGTTCTCGGAAATGGTACAAATCATGAACTGTGTATGTGCCTGGAGGAACATCTTAAAACCGGAAGGCGTATTATCAATGTAAAACCGCATGAAAAAGACGCAATAAAACAAACCGCCGTCAATTTTCATGAACGTACCAAAGCATACTTGAAAATTGAAGACGGTTGCAATAGATTTTGTTCGTACTGTATCATACCATATGCGAGAGGCAGAGTCCGTTCAAAACCAATAGAGAGTATCATATCAGAAACTGCTGCTCTTGCTAATAAGGGCTATAAGGAAATCGTACTTATAGGTATAAATCTGTCTGCATATGGAAGCGATTGCAATATGACTCTTGCTGATGCAGTCGAAGCCGTAGCAAGTAATAATTTTATTGAGCGTGTAAGATTAGGTTCTATGGAGCCTGATCAATTCACTGATGAAACAATCGATCGACTTGCCGCAATACCAAAGCTGTGTCCTCAATTTCATTTGTCGCTCCAATCCGGATGTGACAATACTTTGAAACGTATGAACAGACATTATGATAGTAACTTTTACTATGATCTGGTTTGCCGACTTCGAGATAGATTTAAAGATTGTTCTATAACTACTGATATAATGGTTGGCTTTGCAGGAGAAACCGTGGAGGATTTCAATAAATCTGTTGAATTTCTAAAGAAGGTTGGGTTTGCCAGAAGTCATGTCTTTGCTTATTCACGCAGAAAAGGCACAAAAGCTGATTTAATGCCGGATCAAATACAAACCGCTGAAAAAGAACACAGAAGCAGAATTATGATATCAGCAGCAAAAGAATGTATGAATTCATTTTTGCAAACACAGCTCGGGAATATCTATCCTGTATTATTTGAAAACCGAAATAAAGACGGATATTATGAAGGCTATACCCCGAACTACACCCTTGTAAAAATTAAATCTGAGGAGAATCCTTGCGGTAAGATACTGAACACAAAATTGATTGAAATTGATAACGATGGATGTATCGGTATTATTCAGTAAAGCAATTGCATAGATTGTTGTACTCCGATTTACCCGCTTCGGTTTCTGAACTCGAATAAGAAAAAACAGCAACTCCGTTATATTCAGCCAAAGCTTTGCAGTATTTATACTGTCGGCTGAGTATATCGGAGTTTTCACACCATTCTGTGTTTTCCTCACCGTTCAATTCAACGCTCTCACCTGCTCGATATAATCCCAAACCGTAGCATATCTGTATATCAGATTTTGAAGCCAGCTCTGCCCAATACGAAGCACACTTTTCAAATTGCATAGACTGATTTTTATATACTAACTCATATTCAAAGCCAAAATATATTTGCGGTATGATAATATCAGTATATCCTTCCGTGCTACACCATTTTTCAACATCAGCATACATTGTGTCATAGTTACTTTGCACATTCGCCTGCGGACTTATGCTAAAAATCTTATTTTTGAGGTGTACTTTGCGGTATATAGAACTAACTGCAATATCTACATTTTTACGCCGCCAATCGTCAAGGGATAAATGTGATTTTGCTTTTTCACAATATTCTGTGTATTCCGGCTTGTCAAACGATGGATCAGTTGTTGGATAAAAATAATCGTCAATATGTATACCGTCTATATCATATGCAAGAAGCTCATCGATACCATTTAAAACAAGCTTTCGTGCAGCTGTATCAGAGGGATTGAGATAAATCCCCTGATTACATATAACAACACTGTTATCGTTTTTATCGTACATAGATACTGCCGGGTTTTCTTCACAAATAGCAGAGATATCTGTATTACTCGATACTCTGAACGGATTTACCCAGGCATGTATTTTTAATTCAAACTTTTTTGCTATATCTATCATTATCTGCAAAGGGTCGTAATCTATAACAGCACCTTGTTCCCCTGCTATATATGCTGATACAGGAAAGATCTCTGATTTATAGTAAGCATCACAATGACTTCTTGCATGAACAAACACTGTATTGAAACCATCATTTTTTAGTTTTAAAAAGATACTTTCAATGCTTTCTGTAAATCCATGTTCAGATTTATCTTTAAAATCTAGTTCATAGCAAGACAACCACACTGCTCTTATTTCTCCGCCATTAAGGATAGGTGTTTGTATGTTATTTCCGCAAGAGCATAAAAGCAGCATTGCTAATACTGTTGCTGCCGCTTTAAAATAGCTTATTCTTTTTGTGCACAT
>JAFPAK010000089.1 GCA_017390825.1 Clostridia bacterium | reverse complement strand
TACACCAAGTACAAACCCGTTACCGTTAAGGAGCAACTTTCGGTTACACATAAGCAGATTATGTGATATTGCATTGATACCATAGTACAATCCGCCCGGATCAATTATTTCTTGTGTTTTATACGGCATCAATACTGCCGTGCTTTCGGTTGTAAGAGTTCTAACCGCCTTAATCTTCATAAGTCCATACGGAAGAACTGTATTAAAACCATCCTCTTGCTGATACCTGAGTATTGCAAAGTTGCAAAGGTGCTTTCTGCCGATAGAGAGAAGTGTTTCCGTATCGTTGTTAAGCTCATCAAGAGAATCTGCCACATGAACGAGAGTGACGGTTACAAACATCATTCTTTGGTCACGGGTAGTTAAGTCATCTAAGAACTCTTTGATTTCTTTTCGCATCTGTTCCATTTCATACGGAATGTTTGCAGAAAAGTTATTATTCATATTCTGTTTTTGTTGCCATTTGGTGATGTCAGTTTCAATAGCAAGGAGCTTTTTCTGAACCTGCTTAACCGCATCATCTGTTGCGATTGGCTGAATATCCACAGATAACATCATACTGCGTGAAAAATCCGTCAATTCTGAAAGCATACTGTCTTTCAAAAATGACGGATACTCTTTTAAGAATATAACTCTTGCAAACTTTTCTCCCATACGAATATGGTCGCTTTTGAACTCGATACTATCCGGGCAAATCTTGTCTTTGAAATGCTTGCCTTTGGCAATAGCTTTCTTCATATCAAACTCAAATTCGCCTGAATCTCCATTACGAAAGAAATCATAAAAAATACGAAGTCTTTCTTTGTATCCAAGCTCCGTAGTTTTAGAAGATAATTTTGCATAGTCCGCAGTTAAGTCATTACCAACACGGGTAAAAAATGTTCTTGATTCTTCGACATTCTTTTTCTCGGAAGATATAGTAATAAACTTATCGTGAACTATGTTATTACTGTCTGCCATTTTATCGCTGAAAATCTCTGCAAGTTCCTCTGCATACACCTTGTAATTTTCTTCTCCGTTTGGTGTCGCAAGACTTGAAAGAACTTCTTTGCTTAACTGTCTGTTAAACACACTTATCTTTGCCATTGCATCAGTAGGCAGACCGTTTATGAGTGCAGAGTGAGCAAGAAACATAGAGAGTTGGTCATCGTCTGAAGCTACTGCATAATTCACATCAGAAAACCTCCATGTTTTAGAATAAGTGTGTCCGCATTTGAAGATTCCGTCCTTATATAATCTGTCAATCGGTATTGATTGCTGAACTGTTTTCGGGATTCTTCTTTTTTCCTTTTTTGTTTTTTTCTTTCCGAACAGAAACATCTTTTAATACCTCCTTGTAAGCTTCATAAATATAGTTTTCGCTCTTGTATGTGCGAACTCCTGAACAGAGAAATTCGCTATAAATATATGCCACTACAAACTGTTCAAAGTTCATTCCGTTGTAGTTGAAGAACCCTGCTGCAGCAAGAGGTGCCGCACATACAATACAAAGCCAAGACACGGTTTCCTTATCTAAAACACCTTTGAGTCCAAAATAGATACCAACTGCTGCTCCTACTGCTCCGAGAGAACACATGAACTGTCGCATTGAAAGTCCCATAAACAGACTTTCGTGGTAATCTTTAATTTCTTTGTTTATACGAATTTCCAAAGTTCATTACCTCCTTATCTTTCCGGCTCGTTTTTTTGCGGAGCTTTCGGCTGAATATCCGTAGGCTTTCTACCGTCCTTTGGCTTAATAAAATCAATCTTGTCGCATACCGACATTGTTTGATGTGTAAGAGGTCTTTGCCAAGATTTATGAGTCGGTGCCCACTTGAATCCGTTCTTCTTGAGAATTTCAATCTGTTCGTCCGAAGGCTTTTCAGGGAAGTTGAGCTGAAGTCTGTTATTTGCAAGGTTGACTACCGCTTCGCCACCGTTAAACTCCCAACTCTTAAAAACAGTTTCAGGTTTTGTCTGTATTCTTTCAATAACTGCTTTAAGTCTGTCGATCTCCTTGCGGTTTTCCGTAAAGAACTGACCGGGATATGGTGTAGCCTGACCGTCTTTAACTCTTTTATCAAGCTCCATAGCCGTTTCATTCGGCACTTCGGGATGACCGAGAGTTGTATTGTTTTCTTTGAAATAATCATTTACCGACTGCATATAGGTAAGTCTGCTTTCGAGCATTTCAATATTCTCCTGAAGCTTTATTACCGCATCAAATTCATTACTTTTAATTACATTGTTAAACATAGATTTTATCCTCCTTTATGTTCCAAGCATTTCTTTAATAATTCTGTCTGAACCCTTAATAAGTCCGACCAATACAAGCATATTGAAAATTACTTCTCCGATATATTTCCATATCATCGTTACAGTAGTTATGCTCGTATCAAGTGTTGGCGTACTTGAACTTGAAAAGGCAGAGAAGATTATACACGCAAGTACAATTACTGCACCTTCCAAACATACACCTACATAAGATTTTACAAAATGTTTTCCCATTTCTGCCGTTGTTTCTCCGGCGAATGTTGCAAGTGGTACGGGAGCAAGCGCCGTGTACATATATAGTCTGAAAAATCTTCCGTAAACCGACATTATCATAATGAATGACATTATGGTTATAAAAAGACTTCCCAAGATTGTAACAAGCCACAGAGGGATGCTTGCCCAAAAGCCTGCATCTTCTACCGCAGTTTCAATAGCTGCCGGTAGTGACACAGATGCACCGCCAACACCACCTAAAGAACCTGCTATCTGAGAAACAACACCACCGCAAATTGTATATAGAGCCACCATTAAATCCATTGCATAAGTAATTGCAACTTTAGCGGCTACAAAGCGGATAAAGTGCCTGAGTGCATATTCAGGTCTTTGAAAATCACGGAAGGATGCCGTGCTCTTAAATATGGACATAGCAAAAAAGAGAACTAACAAGCCAAGTCCGATAGCTTGAAGTCCTCCGTTAATGCCCTCTACAACCGACCAAACGGTTCCACCCTTAAAGTTTTCAGGTGAGGTTGTTACCAAAGTCCATATTTCAGCCATTTTATCATTCCAAGTAGCAAAGGCATTTTCCAAGTTGGCAACAATCCAATTATCGCTCAAAAGTATTCACCTCCTTGAAAGATACTGCCACCCTATTAAAAGGGCGGCAGTATAACAGAGCAATTACATAATCATATCAAGTATATCTTTTGCAAACGCAATGATTACACCGCCGAAGAATGTAAGAAAGCCGTTAGCTCTCTGCGAAGCATCGTGAGATTTAAGTGAAAGACCAATCTGAACGATACCAAAGCCGAGAAGGATAAGACCGATGGCTTTGATGGCCGAGAAGATAAAGTCCGATAAGCTATTGATTGTTGAAAGCGGATCACCTGCAGCAAGCACGGTGTTCGACATCATACACATAACCACCGCCATTACCATAAGCACCATTTTTGTTTTTCTTAAAACAGTAGTAATCTTTTCGAGTTTGTTGTTCTTTTTCATAAGGCTATTTCCTCCATAATTTAGATTTGATTTTTTTGAATAAGTTAAGCAGATAATCTTTAATCCGCTTTATAAGTGGTGACTTTTCCTTTGGTTGTTCGATTTCTTCCGGTTCAGGCTCTACGGGTAAATCTACAAAGGATATACCGGAACTTTGAATAAACTTTTCATCAATTACTACATCTTCGGGAGCAGTAAACTTATTAGCCATATTTTTTCTGAAATATTTGCCTTGCTTATTATGGGTATAAGGAACTGCACCGCCATCAGCAGTTAATTTGATGTTTGGATGCGAAAGAATATCGAATTTTTTATCCATTATTGGCTTTTCGCCACGAATAAAAATAAGTGCGTTACTGTTATCAAGTAAGCGCACTTCGTCAAGTGTAAGAAGTTCTCGTCCGGCATTTTGATAGTTAGTATTACTACTGCCGTGTGAACCTCTTGTAATTCCTCTTGTTCTTGTGT
>JAFPAK010000088.1 GCA_017390825.1 Clostridia bacterium | reverse complement strand
AATAGGGCATATAACATCTGATACCATGGGTGAATCGTACTTGGTGCTGTCTTTCTCATAATATACATCTGCGGCTATGCCGAGCAATTTACAGCTCACCGATATAGCATCGGTATACGCTTTTTTATAACACTCATCGTCGGTATATTTTCCAGTTGACTCTTTCGCTATAGACATTGAACCACCTATGCCAACAATAGGCTTGCTCCATTCTCCGTCAATCTTTATGAATAGATTTATCTTTACAAAAGCCATTGCGGTACCGTCCGCGCCTTGTTCAATCCATTGATCTACTATCTCCGGATACCATCCTACACCGCAAGGTCCGAACTGTTCCGTCAACATCTTTATTCGCCACATAGGGTTGATATCTGTCTTCCCTTTCAAGCGTCCGGCAGTAATAGCTTTTTTGGCGCTATCCGGTACAGATTTAAACTTATTATAAAGTTCAAGGTTATTCATTAATAACACCTCATTTAATATTGATATTAAGCATATTTACAACCGATACACCATCTATCTCGATACCACTTTTTATTGCTTTTTTAAGAGCGGATTTGTCCGGTTTTGGATCTTCATATTTTAAATAAAGTTCCGGAATGTGTGCATCTGCGTCAATTATTATTCTTTCAGAATTTCGAAAACCAACGGCACATTTGTCTGATTTGAAGCTCTCACCTTGCAACACCGATGTAAGATATAGTTTCAATCGCTCTGCCTTGTTTCTTGCAGACTTCTCTCTTTGCGCGAAGATATCTTTCTCACGCTTATATGCTTCGCTTTCGGCAGTAAGATTTTTAACGAACAAAGCGAGATTTTCAATTTTTTCGTTCCTTGCCATTTCGAGATTTTCAAGCAGTTCTAAATCCAACTGCTCACCGATAATCTCTCCTTGCTCATCGATAGCTGCTATAAAAGCATTTTGTATAGCCTCATTAATTTCGTATAAATTCATCACAAATCCTCCTCATCCTCATCGATCAATTCAAGCTTTACCGAATATTCCTTACCGGCTATGCTGAATATGATTTGATTATCATTTGGTATTACAGGAGCATTATCCGCCGTAAATCTTGAAGGTATTGCAGATAGATCCTGCAACGCTTTTAAAATTGACATCATAATTTTTATACACATCTTGACTTTTCCTCCGTTATTTGTTAATATAAATATAGTTTCTTTATTTTTGAGCCTGTCTCCGTGCCAGCGGAGCGGGCTCATTTTCTTTTAGTGCTTCGTGCAGCTCACTGTCTATACGCTCACGCAACGCACGATAACGCCTTGCATCGAGCTTGTCCTTTCGACTGCGCCGTGACCGATCCACAATATCGCTGACTAATATATATCCGGCGCAAAGCGCAAAGTAAACCGCAATAAGCAAGCATACAAGTGTTATTAGCCCATCGCTCATAATGTATTCGCACATATTATCTCACCTCCACAAGCTCATTGTCTTTGACGGTATACCATGTATCTGCTTTGATAATTTCACCGTCAACGATAGCAGATTTAATATTAATAAGAGGATAAGTGGTCCCGTTCCACTTACCACGCTCGGCTATTACGATCGCGCAGCCTAAAGCCGCTTTTGCTCTGCTTTCACATCCTGTAACTATAGCAACACTATCTTTACCTGATACTTCTGCAGCTGATCGGTCGCCCGAGTTGATAGCCGCTGAATTGTCGCCCGAGTTGGTAGCAGCTGATTTGTAGCCCGAGTTGGTAGCCACTGATTTGTAGCCCGTGTTGGTAGCCACTGATTTGTTGCCTGTATTGGTAGCAGCTGAACAGTCGCCCGTGTTGGTAGCCGCTGAACAGTTGCCCGTGTTTGTGGCTGCTGAACGGTAGCCTGTATTGGTAGCCGCTGAATAGTTGCCCGAGTTGGTAGCCGCTGAATAGTTGCCCGAGTTGGTAGCCGCTGAACAGTCGCCCGTGTTGGTAGCCACTGATTTGTAGCCCGTGTTGGTAGCCGCTGAATAGTTGCCCGAGTTTGATATTTTAGAGTTCTTCCAATCAACTTTATCAAATATGAATTTAACGCCTGCTTCGACGATGCCTTTAAGACCAATTTCAGCCCCGATCTTTATACGCTTGCCGCATATCTTGCTGTCAGCATCTCGTTGCTCAGATACTTCTTCAAGTTCGACCTCGCAATATCTGCTGTCAGACGGTGCATAGTAGTTGAACACATCCAGCGGATTCTCACACGCATGAAAGCCTTTGTTGCACAAATCCGCTTTAGGTTCCTCGTATTCACCGCCAAGCTCAAATTGAAATCCTCGACACTTTAAATCCTTGTCAAACCCTTTGTAACATTTCATTTTTGTTACTACCCTTTCTTTTTTAATTTACCGTCAATCAAATCAAATTCATCAGGATGCATTGCGTAATAATCACTCAAAGCCTGGCTCATCCTGTTTGTAATTGACTTTGCAAGCGTGTCCTTATCCTCATCAGATCACGTTGTGTCTAGCGATGTCCGTCCCTTCGGCGACTATTCTGCTGATACGAATACGCTGGTCACCGTGCCCGTCACCATGTCCGTGGTGCGTCGCAGCGGTT
>JAFPAK010000087.1 GCA_017390825.1 Clostridia bacterium | reverse complement strand
TAATCAGATAAAAAAAGCGATAGATTTATCCGTAGTGTTACAGCTATTCCAATTGCTGACAAGCCGAGCATAACTGCGCATATTATTGGTGTTTGTACATATGCAAACGCAGCCGCAATAAATGGCACAACAAGAATTGCAATTGATGCAAGTATGATACTCTTTTTTATCAGTTGTAATGTAAGTCCCTTAAAAAATAATTTAATCGATGAAAAATAAATAAAGCAATCATTGATATCGGCAGATGTATTTTTGCACATCATAAAATACATTCGTTTAACACCCAGTATGAGCGGCACAATAATTATAATATAAATAGCAAAGGTTGCACTTTTTACAGCCGTTTCACCGATGATGCTATCAAATATAGCTTCAAAGAAAATTAAGCAGATATATAATATAAGAACCGTCATCAATGCGGTAATGCATTTTAAGTATGAACTTTTTAAAGCTCTTGAAGCGCTTTTAATTATCGGTTTTATTTTCATTCATCTCAACTCCGTTTTTATTGTTATCAGCCTGTTTGGGATTTAAACAATAAAAAACACCGAATTCTCATTCGGTGGGATAGATGGTCTGTATCAACTGCCGCCGGTATTCCGGCAGCAGAGTACAGTGATTTTGCTTTTTAGTGCAACCCTTGTTGCAATTATTATTTTAACAAAAGATTATGAATAATGAGTTAAACTAAATTAAATATTTTATAAAATGATTTTAAATAAATCTAAGTATCATCTCGGCAATAAACACCGTGATACACGCTGCCGCCGCAACAGTTACGAGCTTGCAGCCGAAAAGTGCAAATACTATTGCAACAATGAAAGCCGCAGCAGCAGACCAAATACTGTCAGTCACATAAAATATTGCCGGCACGGTCATAGCGGCGAGCGTGACATACGGTACATAGTATAAAAACGAACGGATAAAGCGGTTGGTTATCTTACGGCGAAGCAGCACCATCGGCAACATTCTAATAATATATGTTACCGCCGCCATAACGATTATGTAAACTAATATAGTCAGATTCTTACTCATTTTCGTCCTCCTTTACAGGAAAGAGGAGTGCCGCAACTGCCGATACCGCAACGGTGATTATAATGATCCTGAAGCCCTGTGAGATAGACGATACCATCGGTAACACCGACATAAGATAGCTTAAGAGCATTGACGCCACAACAATAACTGCGATAACTGCATTTTTTCTTGCAGGTGGTACAAATACTGCAATAAACATACCATATAATGCAACGCTTAATGCGCTTACGATATATTCAGGCAATACGCTGCCGAATACCGAGCCCATTACCGTTCCGGCAGTCCAGCCGGTGACTGTACATGTCATAATTCCGTAGTTGTAAAAAGGATTCAGCATCCCTTCCTTTGCCATACACACACCGAATATTTCATCGGTAATTCCGTAGCTGACTAAAAAGCGATGAGTAAGCTTCATATTCGGGTCGTACTTTTGCGATAACGAGCAGGACATCAGAAGATATCTTGCGTTGATAATAAGCTGTGTTAGCGCAATTTCTGCAATCGTTGTGCCGACTGCAATCAGCGATATTGCTGCTGCCTGACCTGCTGAGGTAAGATTCAGAAACGACATCAATGCGCCAAGCAGTGCGTTGATACCGGCATTGTGCGCTGAAATGCCTACAGCAAATGACACGGCAAGATAGCCGATTCCGATGGGCAAGCCGTCAGCAAGCCCTGAAATATACCATTTTTTATTTCCCATTACATACACTTCCATTTTAAACTGTAAAGCATTATACCATTTTATCTGCCTAAAATCAACCAATAGATTTAGGTGTTTCAGAAGTTAATCATTCAAATAATAAAGCCGTGAACCGTTTTTTCGGTTCACAGCTTGTTACTTATTTCAAAAACATACGCAAAAGCTTTGCATATAATTTGCTTGTGTACGGTTGGTATCGCATCGGCAGATCAAGCCAGGTCTTTTTATCAACAATGCTTTTATGGTGCGAAAATGTATCAAAACCTACTTTGCCGTGGTATGCGCCCATACCGCTTTCGCCAACGCCTCCGAAGCCCATATAGCTCGTTGCAAGATGGATGATGGTATCGTTGATACATCCGCCACCGAATGCACATTTTGTTGTAACAGCCCGAACGCTCTTCTTATCCGACGAGAAAATATAAAGTGCAAGCGGTTTTGGTCTGCTATTTACAATGTCAATCACTTCATTAAGACTGTCAAAGGTGAGGATTGGCATAACAGGACCGAATATTTCCTCTTTCATAACCGCATCAGCAAATGTTACATTGTCGATAACGGTAGGCGAGATCTTCAGAGCTTCTTTATCGCTAATACCTCCAAACACTACCTTTTGTTTGTCGATAAGCCCTACAATGCGATCAAAATGCTTTTTATTTATGATCTTACCGTAATCATCGTTGTTTACAGCATTTTCACCGTATTGCTTTTTGATTTCTTTTATTACACATTCAATGAATTTATCTTTGATATCCCTGTGGCAAAGTATATAATCCGGCGCAACGCAGGTCTGCCCGCAGTTTAAGTATTTGCCGAATACTATTCGTTTTGCAGCAAGACTGATATTTGCTGTTTTGTCAACTATACAAGGACTTTTTCCTCCGAGCTCCAGCGTCACTGGGGTAAGGTTAGGTGCAGCTTTTTCAAGCACCGTGCGGCCAACTGAACTGCTGCCGGTGAAGAAGATATAATCAAACTTCTCATCAAGAAGGTATGTGTTTTCTTCCCTGCCACCGGTCACAACCGCAACATAATCCGGTGCAAACACGCTTTGAATTATCATTTTGATAATCTTGCTTGTTTCAGGAGAATATGCGCTGGGTTTAACAACTGCACAGTTGCCTGCTGCAAGAGCATCAACAAGCGGATCAAGCGTTAAAAGAAGCGGATAATTCCACGGACTCATAATAAGCGTTACACCGTACGGCATCGGTTTTACAAAACTGCGTGAATGAAATTGAGGAAGAGGTGTGGTAACTCTTTTCTCTTTGGCATAGGATTTGATATGTTTCAGAATAAAGCTGATCTCACTAATAACAAGACCTGTTTCACACATATAGCTTTCAAATCCTGATTTGCCGAGATCGCTCTTTATTGCATCAGCAATCTTCTGCTCGTTTTCAATAAGCGAAGATTTTAATTTTTTTAAAGCGTTGATTCTGTATTCCACCGGCAAGGTAGCACCTGATGAAAAGAATTTTCTTTGGCGTGATACTATTTCATTGATTTCACTTTTTGTCATTTTCAATTCTCCATAACCGATAAATAAAGGACCTTGAGCTCGTCTTTTGTCATTAGTTTAGGTACGGGATAAAGAGGATTAGCTTCTTTTTCAGCGTGCGATGCAAGCTCGTCGAGATCTTCTGCTTTTATACCGGAAAGCTTGTTCGGGATATCCATATGATTATTCATATCCTCGATTTTTTTGATAAACCTTTTTGCCGCTGTTTCTTCATCTGTACCTGCATCTGCGATGCCGATAACGACAGCAAGCGTTTTCAGCTTTTTATACACTGTGTTTCCGTATATTTCGAGAGTATAAGGCAAAAGCACAGCGTTAGCAAGTCCATGCGGTATGTTATATTTACCGCCGAGCGAATGTGCAACAGCGTGGCAGTATCCCACATATGATTTTGAAAATGCTCTGCCGGCAAGGAATGCACCGTTCAGCATATTTTGACGGGCAGTCATGTCGTCACCGTGATTGTAAGCAACTTCAATATTTTCAACTATCAGCTTTACTGCTTTAATTGCATCCTCACGGCTCGATTTTACGCAGGATCTGCCGATAAACGCCTCAACTGCGTGGGTGAGCGCATCCATACCTGTGGTTGCAGTCAATGACTTTGGAAGAGTTCGTGTAAGATCAGCATACAGCACCGCAGCATCAGGAATAAGCGGGAAATCGCTTATCGGGAACTTAAAGTGTGTATCACCGTCTGTAATAACCGTTGCAACCGTAACCTCACTGCCGGTACCTGCGGTAGTTGGAATTGCTATCATAAAGGGTGTTTTCTTCAAGATCTTCAAAATACCCTTCATTTTGCTTACCTGCTTATTAGGTCTTGCAATGCGTGCGCCTACTGCCTTGGCACAGTCGATGGATGAGCCGCCGCCAAAGCCGATAATGGCATCACATTTATTCTTTATATACAACTCTCTTGCTTGTTCAACATTTAAAACGGTGGGATTTGCCACCGTTTTATCATATATTGAGTAGTTTATGGCGTTGTCGGTCAGTGATGCTTTTAACGGTTCTATCATTCCCGAATTATGCAAAAATGCATCCGTCACTATCAAAACCGATTTATGACCTTTGCTTTTAAGCAGCTTTGTCGCATCAGCAGTATTGTTTAGTATTTCGGGAGAACGATAGGGAAGTATGGGAATAGCAAGTTTGAACACTGTCTGAAATATTCTGCAATATGCCTTTTTTACAATATTCATTTTGCCGCACCCTCAAAGCCTACCAAAAGACCTCCCGATTCTGCATAAAAGCTGCAAAGAGCCCGTGTTTCCTGAATTATTATAATGGCGTTTTTGAACTCGTGCTTTACTGTTTCGCAAAGCGCCTGTGCAGCCTTCAGATTCTGACAATGATGGATACGAAGCTTACCGCCTGTATATCCGCTTTCCTTAAGATTTTTGAATATCTGTGAAAGTGACTTTTCGTAGCCGCGTACTTTGTTTGTTATCTCCAGAGTGCCTTCATTGCTTGCCTTTCCGATAATACGAATGCCGAGCACACCTGCAATTTTTGCAACAGCAGGATTAACTCGTCCGTTGTTTGCAAGGTTACGCAGCGAATCAAGCGAGAAAATAAGATGAGTTTTATTTTTATATTCATTAATTTTAGCTTTGATCTCATCAATATCAAGCTTAGAGGAGATAAGCTCCTGCAGCTTTTCAATTATCAAAGCATTTTCAGGGCCTGTTGAAAGTGTGTCGATAACAAAGCCGTGCTTTTCAGGATGGGCTTCAAGATGCTCATTCAAGGCAAGGTTTGCTGTGTTGTTGCTGCCGGAAAGACCACTTGTTATGGTAACGCAGATGATATTGTCATAATCGTCGAAAGAACTGCTCCAATCATCTATATTCGGGCAGGAGGATTTTGATTCGCCTTTATACTTTTTAAGATCCTCGATCATACCGTTTACATCAAGCGAAGCATCATCAATATATTCTTTTGAATCGGTGATGATTTTAAGCGGCACGCTTGAAAATGCTGTGTCTTCGCTGTTTAATAAGTCTGCCGATGAATCAGAAACGATTTTGTAACTCATATTTTCACCTTTATTTCTCAACATAAAAAATTCCGTAAACTCCGGGACCGACATGTGCACCGATAGTAGGGCCAATCTGGGAGCGCTCG
This sequence comes from Clostridia bacterium, assembly GCA_017390825.1. The sequence continues at coordinate 89 of JAFPAK010000087.1, read as the reverse complement.
GTGTACTCGATCCCGATATTGCATAGCGACTTTTCAAGTTCTTCGCAGTTATCAGTACCGCAGGTATATAATGAATAAATGGGGAAGTC
>JAFPAK010000086.1 GCA_017390825.1 Clostridia bacterium | reverse complement strand
TATTCAAACATTTTTGTTTCCTCCTAAAGTTTTTCGATTTGTTTTAAATAGGTACTGCCTTTGCTGCTCTGTCCGTAGACAAGCTTTAGCCTTGTGCCGTTGTTCATTTCGTAGAAGCCTAAATACCCCTGCCACCAGAACACCGGTGTTATGATCTTTCTTCCGTCTACCAACCGAAGAAAAAGACGAAGCATTCCGCCCCTTGCTTCTGCTTTCATTTCAAGCGTTCCGATATATTCACCGGGCTTATCCATAAAAGCATAATCGCAAGTTACAATGCCTGCTTCCTGCATTTCTGCTCGGCTGTAGACCTTGTTATTTGCCATTTGCTCACTCCTTTCTATAGATTGAAAATTCATTCTTTTTCGGAGAGTAAGTTATATATTTATTTATATATTTAAGACCTCCGAATGCTTTTTGGTTTTGCAACCACCTCCTTTCACTTATTTGGAATTACACCCCTGATTTGCGCCCCCTCACTAATTAGGAATTTAGAGACCACTTTTGCACACCCGACTCGAAGAAAAATTTTTATCTCTTCACTTATTTGGACAAAGGGTGCTGTTTGGGACACCCATTTGTCGGGATTTCTGAAAATTATTTTTTGCCTTTCACTTATCTGCAATGGGAGCAGGGTTTTGGACACCCAAATCGCCAAAAAATATTTCCCCCTCTACTAATTCCCACTGGGAAAGCCCAAATGCACACCCTTTTTGAGAGAAAATTTTTATCTCCTCACTTATTTGGAATGGGAGAATGTGTTTGGAAACCCTAAATAGAAAAATACTTCTCACTAATTCGCACTACGACACCCCGATCTACAAGGGTGTTTTGAAAAATTGGCATAAAAAAGACGCCTATATTTCGATAAGCGTCAAATAATTGATTATTTTTCAAAAAATGATAACACAAATGAATTTTTGTTTCGATTTTTTATTGCTTTGTTTGCATAATCGTGGTATAATACAAAAGAAAACATTAAACACAATGTGTTATCGTTTATTGGAGGTAGGACATTGGAACATAAAGACACTATAAAAAACATAATCAGTGCCAACGGCGGTATTGCGAAACTGTCTGATCTCACATCCGCCGGTGTGCCAAAAGAAAAGATATATAAGCTGTGTTCAGACGGCTTTCTTCAGCGTGTCCGTCAAGGCTATTATCAGCTTGCAGACGAGCTGATCCTCTCCGATGAGCAGGTAATCGCTTCTACCATTCCCGAAGCGATCATCAGTATGGAATCGGCTCTGTTCCGTTATGGCTACAGCGATTTTATGCCGAGGGTTTGGTCTGTTACCGTGCCGAGAAGTGCATCACGCAGGCTTAATACCTCCGTGCCGATAAAGGTCTATTACGTTAAAGACGATATTTACGACCTCGGCAAGACCACGATTACTGAAAACGGTGTTACCTTTGCCATTTACGACCGTGAGCGCACCATCTGCGATATGTTCAAGCATCGTGGCAAGATCGATAACGAAATGTTCAGCAAGGCAGTAAACTCTTACGCAAACGACACACAGAAAAACCTCGTCGCCCTTTCCGATTACGCAAAGAAGCTGAGGGTTTACAATAAAGTGATGGACATTATGGAGATACTGCTCCATAGCTAATAAATAATATTTGGGTAATTATTATCCCCTATGTTTTCAACAATCACAGCTCATTACACTCTATTATGCGGAATTTGTAGATACATAAGAAATTATAGCCAATATAGGAGAAATCCATATGGACAAACATACAGAAGAACAGCGCCGTAAAAACATGCAAGCCATAAAACAAAAGGATACAAAAATTGAGATAATACTTCGTAAGGAACTTTGGCATAGAGGTCTTCGTTATCAAAAAAATAGCAAAAAAGTTTTTGGCAAGCCAGATATTGTTTTTCTTGGTAAAAAAATAGCCGTGTTTTGCGACAGTGAATTTTGGCATGGGCACGATTGGGAAAACAGAAAAAATGATTTTAAATCAAACCAAGATTTTTGGATCTCAAAAATCGAGAGGAATATATTAAGAGACAAAGAGGTTACCGAAAAACTCGAATCGGAAGGTTGGGTAGTACTTCGTTTTTGGGGTAACGAAATAAAAAAAGATGTTATGGAATGTGCGAATATTATCGAGAAAGCCATTAAAGGAGACTTATTATGAAGTGGTCATATTTTCCGCAGAACCAAAAGATTTCAGATGATTTTATGAAAATAGTTTCTGTATTTGAAAAAAACCAAAATAAAATTTCTTCAGATTCACATAAATTAAAAAGCGATGAAGTATTAAAAGTAGTTTCAAAGGATTTACAAAATATAGGATATGTTGTTGAAAAAAGCAAGAGAGATGCTGATGTAATTAAAATGCCGGTGTTATACGGAGAATGTGGTATTGCAACTTTAAATTTTGAAGTTGACGCCTACAACAAAGATACAAAAATTGTAATTGAAGTAGAAGCAGGACGTGCAGTAACGAACTACCAATTCCTCAAAGACTTTTTCGAAGCGTGTTGCATGGCCGACGCTGAATACTTATGTATCGCCGTGAGAATGTTGTACGGGAACCGTTTTGATTATCAAAAAGTTTGTGATTTCTTTAAAGCAATGTATGCAAGTGATCGGTTTACAGTCCCTTTAAAAGGAATTTTGATTATAGGATACTAACTTGAGTTTTTGAAAGGATTATTCAATTATGTTTAAATCTATTGACTTATTTGCCGGTATCGGCGGTATTCGGCTTGGTTTTGATAAAGCATTTAAAGAAGATATTGAAACGGTTTTCGTTAGTGAGTGGGATGAATTTGCTCAAAAAACATACAAAGCAAATTTTGAAGACAGTTTCGAAATTGCAGGAGATATTACCAAAATCAACGAAAAAGAAATACCTTCATTCGATATTTGTCTGGCGGGTTTCCCGTGTCAGGCATTTAGTCTCGCCGGACACAGAATGGGATTTGATGACAATTATAAAGGGTTATGCAGAGGGACTCTGTTCATGGATGTTGCTCGTATTTGTGAATATCACAAACCGAAAGTTATTTTCTGCGAAAATGTTAAAGGTTTAGTCATCCACGACAAAGGAAGAACTTTCAAAATCATTTGCAAAACATTTGAAGATCTGGGGTACAAGGTCTTTTATCAAGTTCTAAACAGTAAAAATTACGGCGTGCCGCAAAACAGAGAAAGAATTTATATCGTTGCTTTTAGAAATGATATCGCTCCCGATAATTTTGTCTTTCCCGATATTGTAGATGACAGCAAAAGATTATGGGATATACGAGAAGAAAAACCCGTACCGGCAAAATACTATCTAAGTGATGTGTATCTTGATACATTAAGAAAACACAAAGCTCGCCACGAATCTAAAGGAAACGGATTCGGTTATGAGATTCGTGATTGGAGCGACATCGCAGGAGCCATCGTTTGTGGTGGTATGGGCAGAGAAAGAAATCTTGTTATTGATAAGCGTCAAAAGAACCTTGTTCCCACAACGCATATTAAAGGAAACATCAATAAAGAAGGTGTTCGTAAAATGACGCCTCGTGAATGGGCACGTTTACAAGGATTTCCTGACAGCTTTGTTCTTCCCCTTGCCGATACACACCTATACAAGCAGTTTGGAAACAGTGTTACTGTTAATGTTATTGAAGCTATTGCAAATAAAATTAAGGAGGTTTTGACAAATGCCTGATTTATGCGGAAATAAAGGCGAATGGTCAGAAATATATATTTTCCTTAAACTTATGAGCGACGGAAAAGTATATGCTGCTGATAAAAACATGAATCGCTTAACAAATGTTTTTCTCAATATTATTAAAATCATACGTGAGGAATACAGAAATCAAAAATACGAATATTACACAGGCCCTGTCGTTAAAATCTTCTTGAATGAAACCGAAGTAGGGCCCGATGTAAATATAACCGATTTTCAGACGGCGAGAGATCAACTTTGGGACGTGCTGAAAAATACTCCTCGTGGAAACGGTATTACATGCGATACTGTCGAGACATTCCTAAGTTCAATCTATGTTACAAAATTAAAAGCGCCTGCGGCACAACAAAACGAATTTTTTGGCGGCACTCAAGATATAACCATGCAAGTTCAAGATTACAGAAACGGTATTGCTTCTGTTATTGGATTTTCGTGCAAATCAGACTTTACCGCAAAATCTACTTTGTTTAACGCAAGCAAAGAAAACACAAATTTCACATTCGAAATCGTTGGTAATATTGATGACACCTTGATGGATCAATTCAACAATACATATACCATACGAAACAAAAAGAATAAAGAAACCGGGTTAATGGAGCCGCATGAGGTTGTGGCAATACGAGAACGCATACAACTTTTGAAGGCCGCTGAATGTGATATTGTTTACAGCAATATGCCCGTAAACAGTGCAAAACGAAATTTAATACTTTCGGGCGGTAACGAAATGCCGTTGATAGTTGCTAACATGCTTAAAGCCTATTACTTTGAGGGCGAAGGCCAAGCGGCAAATTCATCTATCGAATATGCGTTAGATTATGTTGTTCGCAATAACTCTGCTGAATATGAATTTGACGATACAGCGAGCATGTACAGAAGAAAGATTGGAACACTTTTGTATGATATGTTTACCGGAATGCGTTTAGCTAAGGCTTGGGATGGCAGAAGCAGTGTAAATGGCGGATATATCGTTGCAAAAGATGATGGAGATGTAGTCGCTTATCACTCGTGTATGGCCGATGAGTTTAAAGATTTTCTTATTCATCAATTAGGATTTGAGTCTCCTTCTGCATCCAGACACCAATACATGCAGATATATAAAGAGAATGGCAAGTATTATTTAAAATTAAATCTTCAGGTAAGATTCAAAGGTGTTTCTGACGAAGAATAATTTGACTGTATAGAAAGGGAAAAACCGTGAAAGTTGGTAGTTTATTTTCAGGCATAGGAGGGATTGACTTAGGGTTCGCTCAAGCTGGATTTGAAATTTGCTGGGCGAACGAAATGGATCCGGATGCTTGCAAAACCTATAGACTCAACTTTCCGTCAACTCGTTTGATTGAGGGTGATATAAAAGACATTGATCCCCGCTCATTAGAACCGGTTGATGTGATAACAGCCGGATTTCCATGCCAATCATTTTCCGTTTGCGGAAATCAAAAAGGTTTTAATGATAATCGAGGAAATTTATTCTTTGAAATAGTAAGAATAGTAGATGTACTCAACCCAGCTGTTATCTTCTTGGAAAACGTTGCTAACCTTACGGAGCACGATAACGGAAGAACATTCAATGTTATTCACAATGAGTTAGTAAGCAGAGATTATTCTATCAGATATGTTATAGCCGATGCATGCGATTATGGTATCCCTCAACATCGCACAAGAACATATATTGTTGCATTTAAATCGCAAGAAATGTGTGATAACTTTAAATTCCCGGATAAGATTAATCTAAAAAAAGGGATATTTGATATTATTGATAAAACCGTTAAAGCTGATGATTCGTATTATGTTAAAACCGATTCTTACCAATATAGAAAATTATCTGAATTTATCAAGGATGACAGACAAATATACCGTTTTTCTGATTATGGCCTTCAATCAAGTAAAGACGGAATATCATTCACACTAAAGGCGAATATGGGTACTTGGAGAGAACGTATCCCGTATATAAAAGATAATTATGGCATTAGGAAAATTACCCCTTACGAATGCCTCGCATTACAGGGTTTCCCTAAAAACTATCGTTTTCCAAAAATTCCAATAACAAGCGCATATAAACAATGCGGCAACAGTGTTGTTGTTCCGCTAATTAAAAGCATAGCTCAACAAATAGCACTAATAATATAAGAAATATAAAACTAAAGGATTTTGTATAATGAGAATTATTGATTTATTCTCCGGAGCCGGAGGGTTAACTTTTGGATTTTATTATCGAATAAAAAACAACACTTTTGTAAGGAACAGAAAAAACTCATTTGTGTTTGCAAATGAGTTTGATTCTCATGCTGCAAAAGCCTTTTCCTCAAATTATCCTGATATAAAAATGCTTTCTCAAGACATAAAAACCTT
>JAFPAK010000085.1 GCA_017390825.1 Clostridia bacterium | reverse complement strand
GAGTTTACGGGGCTTATTCCTTTTGCACCGGGAAATGATGAAGAGGTCAGCGCATATGAAGACATTTACGATGTCAGTCTGATCGACGATATTGATAATCCGTAAAGCATAAGCCTATATAAAAAAATAACTGCAAGGCAATTTTTACCTTGCAGTTATTTTTCTTTTTATCACACTCACACCAAGCAGTATTATTCCGTATAAAACTACAATAGCAGATCCGGGAGGCAACTCCGCACAGAAAGCGGTAATAAGCCCCGCAAAAAAGCATACTAATGAAATACCGCCGGAAATAAGCACGACCGAGAAAAAACTCTTACCGAGCTTCATTGAGATAAGCGAGGGGAATATAATGAGAGCTGATATAAGCAGCGTTCCCATCATACGCATACCCAGAACTACAACTACTGCCGTGAGTATTGCAATGACGGTGTTGTATAAACCTGCTTTAATGCCGATTGCTTTTGAAAAAGCCTCGTCAAAGGTAACTGCAAAAATACGATGATACAAAAGCACAAAGATAAGTATAACTATCACGCATAAAACAATACTTGCAACGGTATCAAAACTTGACAAAGTCAGTATATTACCGAACATATAGTTACCGACATCTATATTTGTGCCGTTTTTATACATAATTATATAACCTGCTGCAAGAGAAACGGTAGATATCACCGCAATTGCTGCATCGGAATTTATATGGCTGTTACGGTTTATATGTAACAGAATGAAGGCAGCGGCTATAACTATCGGTATAGTAATAACAAGTGCTATATCCGTTAAATTGAGCGCTGCTGCAACAGCAAGAGCACCGAATCCGACGTGCGAAAGCCCGTCGCCTATCATAGAGTATCTTTTTAGGACAAGAGATACTCCGAGCAATGCCGCACAAAGAGATATCAGCGAGCCTGCAATCATAGCTCTTTGTACGAATGAGTAGCTGAAAAATAATGCTACCGAGTTAAAAAAATCACTCATTTTTCTTCCTCCTCACAGCAACATTGGTCACATTGAGCCAAAGAACGACAGTCATCACAGTTTAGATAATGCTCTGTATCACCGAAATATGGCTTGTCCTTATGGATATGAAGCATATGTGTTGAATATTTGACCGATGCGGCAATATCGTGTGATACCATTATTACCGTAATCTTTTTATCCTTATTCAGATGCTCGATAAGATGGTATAACTGATTTGTGATAACCGGATCAAGTCCTGCCGCCGGTTCATCAAGAAGAATAAGCTTTTTAGTAGCACACAAAGCACGGGCAAGTAATACACGCTGCTGCTGACCGCCGGAAAGTTCACGGTAACTGCGATTTTTTATGTCGGTAATACCAAGCTCGTTCATTATGCTTTCTGCTTTTTTGGCATCCGATTTATTATAGAAAAAACGGCGTTGCATACTGTTTATAAGACCCGATCTCACAACCTCGTTTACTGTCGCCGGAAAATCCTTTTGAATTTCCGTTTGCTGTGGGATGTATCCTATTTCATTGCGTTGCAGACCGTCACCGAATTCTATCGTACCGCCGTTTATTTTTTTCAGTCCAAGTAATGCCTTGATAAGTGTGCTTTTACCTGAACCGTTTTCACCTACAACACAAAGATAATCACCTTCATTAACCTCAAAGGAAAGGTCAGTAATTACCTTGTGTGACTCATATGACAGAGAGACATTACTGCACTTTATCAGCGACATTATCCTAGAGCCTCCTTTAAATTTACAAGATTTCTTTTCATAAGTGAAATGTATGTTTCACCGGTATTCACCTCATCAGAAGTGCGATTGTGGCATGAATGAAATTCAAGCACCTTGGTTCCTGTTTCATTTGCAACATATTTTGCTGTTGTACCGGAGGATAACTCCATTTTAAATACCACCGGAACAGAATGTTCTTTGACCGCTTCGCAAAGATTTATTAATGTCTGAGCCGAAGGCTCAACTGATGTTGCACATCCGCTGAAAGCCGCATAGTAGTTAAGTGAATATTCGTTTGCAAAATATAGAAGCGGAAATCTGTCTGCCACAACAATTGTGTTACGATTGCCTGTTTCAACTGCAGATCGAAAATCATCATCAAGTGAATTAAGCTGGTTTACATAATCTTTAGTGTTTTGATCTATTTTATCTTTGCAAGACGGTAGCTTTTCAACAACTGCCTTACTGATAGCGTTAGTTATTTCTATTGCATTTTTCGGCGAGGTCCAGACATGCTCGTCATACTCATGCGTGTGTTCATGTTCGTGTTCTTCGTGATCATGCTCCTCTTCACAAAGCGATACTTCTTCCATCATTTTAATACAATATGTATCCTTGCTGACGGATTTCAGTATATCCTCGACCCAACTGTCAGACTCACCGCCGTTGTAGATAAAAATATCAGCATTAACAATAGCAGCTATATCTGTTGCCGTAGGATCAAATTCATGCGACTCCATACCTGACTTCAATAACTGTGTAACCGATACATTTTCACAACCCTTTGTGATCTGCGTTGCAAAATCATACGGCGGAAATATCGTGCAAACGATGCTGAAATTATCGTCATCCTTTATACTGCCGCAAGAACTAAGCGAAGCGGCAAGAATTGTACACATAAATAAAGCAATTATTCTCTTAATCATACTTTTCCTCAAATCAAAATTGAAAATCATTTTCAAATTCGAATAATATTATATATTAAAGCTGCAAGAAATGCAAGCAAAATAAAATAAAAATCAGAAATTACAATTGATTTTTTCAGGTGTAGTGATATAATTAATTTGAATTATAACATCAAGAGGTATAGTTTATGAAAATTCGTGGAATAAAAAGCGGCATGGTCATGCAACGCGGCGAGGATAATTGTTGCGACATTTTATTTACCTGTGATCAAAAGATAACGAGCGTGTCATGTGACTGCTGCTGCAAAATAAAATCACCTTATGTTACTGAGGTTGAGGGCGGATACCGTCTTGGCGGAATTGAGGTAGGCGGCCCTTATGTACTTAAAATTAATGAACAGGAATTTACCGATATTTATGTCGGAGACGTTTGGATTCTTTCCGGCCAGTCAAATATGCAGGGAATAGGTAAAAGAATTGACTGTTCTCACAATGATAACGACAAAATAAGAGCGTATTATGTTGATGATAAGTGGGGCATTGCAAATCATCCTCTTCACAGACTTGGCATTGCTGAACATCCTGTTCACAGAAATCTCGGTGCGAGTGTAAGTACTTTTAATATCAAGGGCGTGGGTCCCGGACTTAGCTTTGCTGAGCGTATGTTTGAGCTTAGTGCAGTGCCGCAGGGCGTTATTGCGTGTGCTCACGGCGGTACCAATCTTAAATATCAGTGGGACCCCGAGCTTGCGGCAAAGGATCCTGAAAACAGTCTTTACGATGCAATGTATCAGCGCTACGTTGACAACGGTTCAAATGTAAAGGGTGTATTTTGGTATCAAGGATGTTCAGATACACACGAGGACAGATATCTTGAATATACCGATAATATGATTAATTTTGTTGCGGCAATGCGTCGTGATTTCCAAAAGGATTTACCTTTTGTGCAGGTTCAGGTTGCACGAAACAGCTGGCAGAGTGCCGATGATCCGATGAAGGCAGTTATGTGGAGCTCTATAAGAGAGCAACAACGAACACTTCACGAAAAAATCGAGTGCTTTGATACAGTCAGCGCAATTGCTCACGAGCTTGAGGACTGTATACATCTTACTGCAGGCTCACAAGAGGTACTAGGAAAAGATGCCGCTGAAAGTATGTTCTGCCTTATCAATGGTAAAAAGCAGGGCTGCCGTCCCGGTATAAAGCTTTCTAGTGCTGAATTTGTTGAATATGATTACGGAGACGGAAAATACTGCGAATTGATTTTGTATTTTGATAACGTTCACGGTGAGCTTTCGCCGAAAACAAGAGCATTTGGTTTCGATTTTTCTTACGGCACCGACAAAGCGGGATGCTTTGGTGTAAACCGAGCAAGATGTGACGGAAACACCGTTACAATCTGTACTCCCATTTCAAAAGAAGACCTTATGAAGACTTATTTGTGGTACGGATACGGAGTAAATCCACCTTGCAATATCGTTGACAGTAATGGAAGATGCGTTCCGGCATTCGGACCGATACTTATATCAGATTTATTGAAGTAACTGAAAGAAGCTTTGAGACATCTCAAAGCTTCTTTTTAAATGAAATAATATGATTTATAAAAGTAACGATACCGGAAAGTATAAAGCAAAGATAATATGAAAGGCATCTTGTAACCATCATTGCAGGCAGCAGCATATCGTCAGGCATGGCGCTTTTAAACACATCAACATATAACATCTCCGAAACGCCGACAGAGCCGGGGAGCGGTACAGAATTTGCACCGAGCATACAAAAACTCTGCATTGCGATTATATCAATAAATCCAAAGCCTGTAATACCTGTGGCGGCAAAAACGAACCATGTTATTATCAGATTGCACAGTCTTTGCAGTAAATTAAGAGAAAGCACCTTTACAAACAAAAGCTTATTACTCTTAATCATATCAATGCAAGTCACATACTGCTCAATTATAGAGAGTATCTGCTTTGTCCGTTCTTCCTTTTTGCGTATAATTCGTATTTTGGCAAGCAGAGATACTGCACCGATAAGTATTTTTTCAACAGTTTTGCGGCTTATCATCAAAATAGTAAAAAAAGCTATCAGAAGAAACTGAACCGCAAGACCTGCTATGATAAGTATTTTTGAAAATGTACCGAAATATATGAAGTCGCCGGCACGAACTATTAATGCTCCGATACCGAATACCATTATTGCCAGTGTATGATTGAAAGTATTAAACAAAAGCGTTGCTGATGAAACAGATACCGGAATACCACCTTTGTGCATATACAACGCAGCCGCCGGTTGTCCACCTGAGGCAGACGGCGTAATGGCTGAATAATACACCTCGCTGCACGCATATGCAGTATGCTTTATCAAAGAGCATTTATAACCGAGATGCGAGCAGATAACTTTATAACTCATAGCAAGAGTAAGCACATATCCGATCATAGCTAAAACACCAAGCAATAAATATATCGGGTTTAACTGTGATATAAAAGAAAACAGTTCATTTATGCTGAATTCTTTGCTGCTGTTTATTAACACAAAGAAAGTTACGAAAACAAGCAACAAAAGAAATATTACATTTAAAATTTGCTTTTTTATTGATTTAATCTTTATCACTCCTTTATTTGTTAATTATAGTGCTTTTTTATTGTGTTGTCAACTGTGACTAAAAATGCAAATATTTTGCTCTAAAATGTTAAATATTTGATTTGCTCTTGAAAATATAAAAACAAAGGTTATAATCAAAGCATAAGAGATCGGGAGGTTAAATTTAATGAAAAAAGTAAGAGTTGGAATTATTGGTTGCGGTGGCATTGCTAACAGTAAGCATATGCCGTCATTAAAAAATGAGCCGCGTGTTGAAATGGTTGCTTTTTGCGATATCATTGAGGAGCGCGCTCAAAAAGCTGTTGCAGATTTTGGTGCTGAAGGAGCAAAGGCTTATACGGATTATAAGGAAATGCTGAAAGATGAGAGCATTGACGTTGTTCATGTTTTGACACCGAACAGATCACACGGACCTTGTACGGTTGATGCACTTTACGCAGGAAAGCATGTTCTTTGTGAAAAGCCTATGGCTAAAACTGCCGAGGATGCCCGTGCGATGCTCAAAGCAGCAAAAGAGACGGGAAAGATACTTTCTATTGGCTATCAGAATCGTTACCGTAAGGATTCTGTATATTTGAAAAAAGCCGTTGAAAGAGGAGATCTTGGTGAGATATATTTTGCAAAGGCACACGCAATCCGGCGCAGAGCTGTTCCTACCTGGGGTGTATTTACCAACGAATATGAGCAGGGCGGAGGATCGTTAATAGATATCGGTACCCACGCTCTTGACCTCACTCTTTGGATGATGGATAACTATAAACCCAAAGCAGTTCTCGGCGCAGCATTCCACAAGCTCGGAAAGCAGACCGAAACAGGCAATGCATGGGGTGATTGGGATACCGAAAACTTTACTGCGGAGGAATCTTGCTTTGGTATGATAACGATGGAGAACGGCGCTTGTATTATGCTTGAATCGAGTTGGGCACTCAACACCTTGCAGGAGGGCGAGGCTCGTACTACTCTTTGCGGTACAAAAGCCGGTGCGGATATGCAGGACGGACTTCGTATCAACAAGGCAGATCTCGGCGTACTTGAGACTATCAAGCCTTCATTAGATGGAAAGGGCGTAGCATTCTTTGATGCCAACAGCGGACCGTCACCGGCTGATATCGAATGTAAGACCTTCTATGATGCAGTTATCGATGGTAAAGAGCTTGTTGTTAAGCCGGAGCAGGCGCTTGTTGTTACTGAGATACTTGAAGCTATCTATGAGTCAAATAAAACCGGTAAAGCGGTATATTTTGATTAATAAAGTTCAAAGGACATCTGATTGATAAATCAGATGTCCTTTTTTACGCTCTGTCTTTAGATTTTGCTATCAGTGACGCAATATATGAGAATACCACAGCTGCAGTAATTCCCCCCGAAGTTGCTGTTAAAGCTCCGGTGAAAACTCCTGCAAATCCGGTAGCATTTACTGCGTCACGCACACCTGTAGCAAGTGTATACCCAAATCCGGACAGCGGTACAGATGCACCGGCTCCGGCAAATTCAACAAGCGGCTCATATAGCCCTACTGCTGTGAGTATAACACCGGCAACAACATACCCAACAAGTATCCTTGCGGGCGTAAGTTTGGTGTAATCAATAAGAAGCTGTCCGATAACACATATAGCTCCTCCAATCAAAAATGCCCATAAATACTGCATAACTTCACCTATCCTCAGTTTTTTGTAGTATTTGACTTTTTCACCGAATTATTCATATCGCATAATATATTATCAGGTTGGACCTTCCTGTCCGCCTTTTATATACGGGGCAGACTTAACGCCTTCAGTTTGCCCCGACGGAAATCTCACTATACATAAAAAGACAGTGAATTCTATTCACCGTCTTTTTAAGTTTGAGTTCTAAACATTTTACCGTGTTTATACGATGCTTGATCATTTTATCAGCTCATCGGTCAGTCGTATGATTTCGGGTGCGATCTTTTCCCGTTCTTTCTTTACGATACGATTGTAAATCGGATAAGCTACGCATACAAGAACGATGCCAATAATGCCGATGATAATTCCAAGCAGCATAGCCATTTCTTTGTACGAGCCGAGAATCTCACCTAAATTTGTCATTGCAAGGCTCATACCGAGACCTAAAAGCAAGGCTCCAATTATGCCAAACACAAGTGATACTGCCTGCGACTTTTGTGTTACTGTTGCATCCAAACGGCGAAGCTGTGTCATTTTATCCTCTTCTTCCGGAGTAGAATATTTCTTGCGGATCGCTTTTATTTCATCCTGCTCTTTTGCAGAGTAGGTATAGTTGAAAGTTTCTTTATCTTTGTTTTCCATCATATTACTCCTTCGCTGTTTTCAACAGCTTAATCTTTTTTGTTCCCTGTACTATCATATAAATAGCCATAGCGATGATAAAAACGGATATTGCGCCGCCGGAGATTCCCAACATCATCCTGCGTGCTGTAAGATCCATTGTTCCGTCACCAAAAGTAGTTAGCATTGTAGATTCGAGAGTCAACATTGAAACACAAGCTGATGCAAGACTAATTGCTTTTGATGCAGAATATACGGGGCTGTTGTATTTTTTGTACTTTATTATGTTTATGATAGCCATTGTTAATGCTGTAAAGGTATATGCCGCCATTGCAATGGTCGTGATTTTGTGATGGTTGAAGGTTCTGTTCCAATACACCATAAAGAAAATTATCAAAGCAAGTGCTAAATTCATAATGAGGAATATTATTCCGCAAGCACGGTATTTCCGCAGTTCATCCGACATTTTTTCTCCGGGCTTATGTTTGCTTGTATGCCGAACCAAAAAGAACCGCATAACAGCAAGGGAAATATAATAACCGGCTAAAGAATAAAACCAAAATGTATGATGCCAAAATCCGAGTCCTAACTGAAAAATAGCATAAGCAGTATTCCAGATAAGCGTTCCGTAAAGCGAAACATTCATACGCAATTGTGTATCATCCTGCCATAGCCTTGCATATTTGTTTTCTTCCTTAAAGGTCTTGAAGAACTGAATTGAATACGGTATCTTAAAGCACCAAATCATCAATGTATAGGAAGCAAGAACATATGAAATTACAGCAACAACGGATTCAGAGCCTAAAAATACCATTGAATATACAAGAAATACAGCGGCAATAGGTATCAGTATTATCATAATAGCGATATGCGGAAACAGTAGTGCTTTTCCGAGCTTTTTCCAGTCCATATCAAGCCCTCCGTATTTTTACAGTGAAAGTAGAGCCTTTGCCGACTACGCTTTCAACACAGATCTCGCCTTGCATAATATCAACAACTCTCTTAACCAACGCAAGGCCAAGCCCGTTACCTCTGACAGAGTGAGAGGTGTCGCCCTGATAGAATTTTTCGAAAATATGCATCCCGACTTCAGGTGACATACCACAACCGGTGTCTTCAACTTTTACAATAGCATGATGCTCGGTAGCGGTCAGCGTAACCGTAACTGTACCACCCGACGGAGTGAATTTGAAGGCATTGGAAAACAGATTGTTCCATACGTGACTGAGCAGTTCTGCATCGGCTTTCACCGTAACATTTTCAGCAATATCTGTATCAATCTCGATATCTGCTTTTTCCCACACATTTTCATACTGTAAAAGGCACTCGCAAAGCTGCTCACCCAAATCAAATTCTGTTGTTTGCGGGTATATTTGTTGATTTTCAAGGCGGTTGAGTTTCAAGATATTGGTCATCATATCTGCCATACGGCGAGAGCCGTCAGTAACGCCCTTGGCATACTCAATGCGCTTTTCATCTGTCAGATCAGGTGCTTGCAAAAGCGTTCCATAGTTATGCATAACGGCAAGAGGTGTTTTCATTTCGTGAGACACATTGGCAATAAAATCTGTACGCAGAGTTTCTACGCTTCCAAGCTCCTCTGTCATTTTATTAAAGCATTCAATAATATGGTTAAATGTTTCATCTGTGCCGAACCTGCGTTGTGGCTTTACCCGAACGGAAAAATCTCCTTTTATAATTTTTTCTGCTGCATCAGTGATACGCCTTACAGGGCGTTCTACCGTCATTTTCCTGCGTATTGTATCTATTATCGTAAACAGAAGACTTAAAAGCGCTACATTCAAAAAAGTTATCTTGGCAGCGGCGCTGATATTCGTATCAGTCAGTGTAATGCCAAGGGTATCCCTTAAGGTGGATACAAACAGCATCGTACAGCAGGTGATCACAAATGCAACAAGCAAAAAGAATACAAAATAATGATTGAGCCACTTAAGAATACTTTTTATGCGAATGTTCTTCTTCACTTGATCACCGCCTTGTAACCCAATCCGTGAACGGTTTTAATCTCAAAGTCTTCGCAATCCGATAACTTGGAACGGAGTTTTGTCAT
>JAFPAK010000084.1 GCA_017390825.1 Clostridia bacterium | reverse complement strand
GCCATTCTGTCCAGATCTATCCCTTCCTTTTCAATGCGAAGCATGTTGAAAAGATTGTACATGGTAGAATTCGGCGTATAGAGCTGATAATCAAACATATATAACTGTTCCGCTGTCAGCTTATGTGGCTCACGCTTTGCCATTTCATTTTGAGCATCGTCCGAACCGGGATCATAATTTTTGATTTGCTCAGTATAAAGCTGTGCAATTTTATAAGGGGTACGTCCACGGAAAATTAAGCCAACGTCCAAGCCAGGCAGACCGCTCTCAATCAACATTTCCATAGAAGAAAGGGAGTCTCCGCCCATTTCGTAAAAATCATCATCAATACCAATACGCTCCATATGAAGAACCTTCTGCATCGCATTACAGAGAGCGGCCTCGATTTCGGTGGTAGGTTCTTTGTAGGTTCTTACGATGTTTTTAACCTCCGGTTTCGGCAGCGCATTGCGATCCATCTTTCCATTGGGCTTAACCGGAATCGTATCTATTTTTGTAAAGTACGCCGGAATCATATAATGCGGAAGTCGCTTTTGGAGCTGTGCCCGAAGGCTGTCTACATCAAAGGTAATATCATCCATGTAGTAGGCACAGATGAAACTATGTTCGTTGCTGACAAATCCTCTCACTGCACACCAGTCGATTTTCAAAATTGACTTAATCGCAGCTTCGATTTCCGCAGGCTCTATGCGGTTGCCGTTGATCTTGATCATGTCGCTTTTTCTGCCACAAATTGCTATATTTCCATCAGGCAGAACCTGTACAAGATCTGACGTATAGAAATAACCATCTTTGAACACTTTTGCTGTCTCTTCCGGCAGATTGATATAGCCCCGGACATAAGGGTTTTCGAAAAGAAACTCGCCAATCTCCCCGTCGGGCACATCGTTTCCGTCGTCATCAACAACGCGATATTTCATATCAAATTGAGGTTTACCTACAGGGCAGAGATCGTATTCCTTATCAATAACAAACATACTTGTAACGACACCGCTTTCGCTCTGTGCATACATATTATAATTGGTTACGCCTTTTAAGTAAAAATTATTGGCAGGCTCGCTACCGATAGCCATCTTCTTCAAGAAAGGTCCGGTTTTTCCGGCAAACTTGCGTGCATATGTAGGTGTTAGGAAAAATAATGTAATACGCTTTAACAATAGGAATTTTATCAGAGCAACGGGGTTTTTTACAGTGGAGTAAGAAAGGATATAAGATGAACCACACCCTCTGTACAGACCGTAAGACAAAACCATAATCGATGCTACAAAGTTAAGCGGTGCTGCAAGCGCAAATCTTTCTCCCTGAGAAAACAGTTCTTCACCCTGATAGTTAGCAGACTGTACCAGTCTTTCCAAATTGCCGTATTCGTGCAATACTCCTTTAGGATTTCCCGTGGTTCCCGATGTATAAACTGCATAAGCAGCATCATGGGGGTCGGTTTCTTCATAACCTTCCAATGGTTCACACAGATTAATTTCTTCCCATTCTTCACTTGTGATGGCTATCTTACAATTACAATCCTTGTATATGTAGTCGATTCTTTCAGGAGCAAGTGTATCCTCTACAATTACTAATGCTGCTCCTGCACGCCAAACGCCGATCATAGCAATAATGGGCTGTACGCCGCGAGGCAACTTGATCAGCACAAAATCTTCTTTACCAATATTTCGTGCCTTCAAATATGCATAAATACGACCAGTAATTATACGAAGTTGATCAAAGCTTACTCCTTTTGGAAGAGTTTCATCGTATAAAGGAACATTTTTTTTCGCGTTCGGATCATTCATCAGTTCCCATATTCGTTCTATGTATCGTTTCATCGTTTTTACCTGTCCTTTCTAAGTTTTACTATTTATCGTAATTAAATGAACTTTATTATTGGGTTTGTTCCCACAGCAAAGCACTCACCTTGTTACACGTATAATTTGTCAGTGGTGTAATCGTTTTGGATGATACCCACGTAACAAGTACACTAACGACCATATTGATAGCAAAATTGATTGCAAAGCAAGCGGTTATTGCTAAAGCTGCAATGTGTGCCCACGATCACAAAGCCTGCACCAAGTGCATAGAGAGTGACCACGTTTATAAAGCTTGGCAGTAAAACAGGTGGAAACAAACCTAAAATACAACCTGTAGCTACAAGTAGGGCTCCCTTTGCTTTGCTCAAAGAATACTCCTTATTGGCGATGATGCCGGCTATAAGTCCTAAAAACTTTTGTTCCTTTTGTCAAAATAATCACCTTTCTGATTTCATTCGTTAATCTCTCCCACGATGATGTTGACAATGCAATTACCGAACTCCCTTTCAAATTCATATTGCATCTGCTTTTTGAAGCTAACAATCTTCTCAAAACTTGTATTTTTTTCAAAAGAAAGGTGCAAATCTATTCGCACAACATCTCCACTTTTGTGTGAGTTTATCGTTTGGACTTGCGAGTAGCTGTTATAATGCCGAGTCAATATATTCAGTATCTTCATCTGCTGTTCTTCAGGGAGCGTCTTGTCTGTCAATTCGGTCAATGCCTGTCGTATACGCTTGACATATCCGATCATCAAGTAAATTGCAACAAAAATACTGACTATCGGAGCGATATATCCTCCGATGGGGTTAGCTCGAAGCAACCACATTGCAAAAAACGAAACCAAAGCAACACTATCAAACAGTAGTGCAGAAAGGGCTTCGGCATAATTGGATCTCGAAATCGCACTGTTGTGAATCTTTGTGATTTTATACTGCTTAACAAAAAAAGCGGTATCAAAGGCGACGTTGATGATCTTAAGTCCTACTACGGCAATTACAAAATCACTTGGCTGTTCGGGTAAGATGATTGCCTGAACCGAAAACCCGAGTGTGATCAGCAACCCGAAAAATCCCATGCCATCGCAAAGCAACGAAGCAACCGCTTCAATTTTACCTACACCGTAGTTATATTCGTATCGTAGGTCTCTTGTCAATTTTTTGGACAGAATGACTATCAGTACAAGGCTGACAAGATACATTGACGAGTCAAGCAAGTCAATATAAACAAGTAAATTTCTTGAAAGGAGTGCCGACACCAACACCGCTACAAAGGAAGGCAGCTCTGCCAATAATTGAGCAATGGATAAATTTTGTTGTTGTTTATAACCGATTTTATTACTCATAACTCCCCTTCCTATGCATTAAAAATTTCTGAAACTCCGAGCAAAGCAATACCTCCTACTAAGAGTGCCAAACTCAGATACTGTTTTTTGGTCAATCGTTCTTTTAAGAATATACGCGCCAAAATAATGGTTACAAAACAATAAGAGGATGTAATAGGGGCTGTAAGGATCGGATTGATTCCTACAGCGAAAACAAACGTCAGCGTTCCCATAGTCTCGCAAGTTGCAGCTCCAATGCGAGGCAATTCTGCTTTATTAAAAGGATTGTACACGTGTTTTTTGGCAATCAGCATATATAGCCATACAAATATGGAGATTACTAAAAAACCAAAGCACTCAAAGAAGAAGAAATCTATTTCGGGAATTTCAACTTCTGCTTCTCCGGACACCGTAATGCCCGTTGCAACCATTGAAACCGCATCTGCAAGATTATAGGCGATGGGAAAAAGCAGTGCCAACGCTCCGAGTCGGTGTTTCTTTTTATCTTCCTCAAGGTTAATTTCCTGCTTAGATAATTTCTGCTCCTGAATTCCAAGAAATATGACACCCATGGTAATCGCCACCGTACCAATGACCTCCATAATGCCAATGCTGTCGGTGACATGGCTTCGACCCGTCAAAAAGAAAAACAGGTATAGGATGATTGCGGTGATTGCTCCGTCAATATTTTCAAGCGGAGATACGACCGATGCATCAAGATGCTTCGCACCCAAAAGCCCAAAGAACATTGCTACAACATAAAATACGGTTACAGGAATAAGATATAGGTTGTCAGCGAGCATTCGGATGGAATCGGGCAAGGTGTCAGAGGAGAAAGCCGCTACAGCACCCGACAGAGCCGCTACAATCCCAATCCATATAAAAGTTTTATATTGAGATAACGCATCGGAATAATCCAAAGACTT
>JAFPAK010000083.1 GCA_017390825.1 Clostridia bacterium | reverse complement strand
GTTGTAGACAATTTCCCGGATGATGTTGAAGAAACCATAGAAGTACAGATAAACCCTGAGAAGCCTGAGTTTGGCAATAAGACTGTAATTTTTACTAAAGAGCTTTATATTGAACAAGACGATTTTTGTCTTGAGCCGCCTAACAGAAAGTACTTCCGTCTTTGCCCCGAAAAAGAGGTTCGTTTGAAGGGTGCTTATTTTGTAAAATACAGCTCTTGTGAGTATGATGATAACGGTGACATTTCAGTTATCCACGTTACCTATGATCCTGAATCAAAAGGCGGGGAATCACCTGATGGCAGAAAAGTAAAAGGCACCTTGCATTGGGTATCCGCAAAGCACTGTAAAGATGCGGAAGTCCGTCTTTATGACAGACTTTTCAATGTTGCAAATCCGTCTGATGAAACCGGCGTTAAGGATTTCACAGAGCATCTTAATCCGAATTCAATGATCGTTTTGAGTGATTGCAAAGTAACTGATGATGTTGTAAATGCAAATGTAGGTGATACATTCCAATTTATGCGTCAGGGATATTTCTGCATTGATAAAGACACGAATGATAATAAAATCGTTATTAATCGAGTAGTTGCTTTGAAAGACTCTTGGGCATCTAAACAATAAAATGCGCAAAATCTTTTTCGATTTTTGTGCAAATACACGAAATGCGAAAATTCGCTTGCATTATTGATAAAATTGTAATATAATAACGATGTATTAATTTGTATTATTATATATGAGTGTGAGGTATTATAATATGAAATTATATGAATCGCCTGAACTTAATATTATAGATCTTATTTCTAAGGATATTATTACATCAAGTAGCGAGATTTACGATCCGTTTGGGGATGATCCGTTTGCTCCTAAGCAAACTGATAATAATGATCCTTATGTAGTTGATCAATATTAATTGTTTTATAGTTAGTGTATATCGTCTGCTATTCTAGATAATATATTTTCAGTGGATGATCTTATCAGTTTTTTGGATTTCACTGACTTTATTGATTATTTATTCAAATCATAATTCAGCGGAAAGCTTTGCTTTCCGCTGTTTTTCAGTAATACTGTAACGCCATTAATTTTGGAGGAATACAAAATGTGCGGTTTTTTAGGTTTTACAAATACAATTGGTAACAATGCTGATGATGTAATTCATCAGATGATGGATAAGATAGTACATCGTGGACCTGATTCTGAAGGTGCGTACGTTGACGATGATGTTGCACTTGGGTTTCGCAGATTAAGTATTATTGACCTTGAAGGCGGGGATCAGCCGATATTTAATGAGGATAGATCGCTTGTTCTTGTGTTTAACGGTGAGATATATAACTTTATGGAGATCCGTGAAGAACTTCTCAAGTGCGGTCACGAATTCAAAACGAATTCAGACAGTGAGGTTTTGATACACGGTTATGAGCAGTATGGTGAAAACCTTGTTGAAAAACTGCGTGGTATGTTTGCGTTTGCAATATGGGATAAGAATAATAAAACCTTGTTTGCTGCTCGTGATCCGTTTGGTATCAAACCGTTTTATTATACTTTTATCGATGGTGCATTAGTTTTCGGTTCAGAAATCAAAGGCTTCTATCCGCATCCTGCGTTTAAGCCGACGTTAAATGAAAAGGCGCTTTCAAGCTATCTCTCGTTCCAATATTCACCCGGTGAGGAGACATTCTTTAGCGGGGTATATAAGCTGCTACCCGCGCATTGTTTTACTTTAAAGAACGGCAAAATGGAAAAGCGCCGTTATTGGCATCCTGAATTTACGTGTGACGGTGAATATTCTCTGGAAGAATATGCTGATATAATTGATGATGCTATTAATGAGTCGGTTGATGCTCATAAAATCAGTGATGTGGAGGTTGGATCATTCCTTTCAAGCGGTATTGATTCAAGCTACATTGCCTCTGCTGCAAAGGTGGATAAGACCTTTACTGTTGGATTTGGAGAGGATATAAAATATAATGAGATTGGTTATGCTAAAGAATTCTCAGAATATATTGATGTTGAAAATATAAGTGAAGTTATAACCCCGGAGGATTATTGGGGTAACTTCGGTAAAATTCAGTATCATATGGACGAGCCCTTAGCCGATCCCGCAGCAGTAGCTTTGTATTTCGTCTCAAAGCTTGCTTCACAGCATGTCAAAGTCGTACTTTCCGGCGAAGGTGCTGATGAGTTGTTTGGTGGATATAAAGTATATCAAGAGCCTGTTACAGGTGGCAAATATACAAAATTACCGTTCGCAATACGCCGTCTTATTTCAAAGCTGGCTTCATGTTTTCCTGAGGGTAGGGGATTTAATTTCTTTGTTCGCAGAGGCAAAACAGTTGAAGAATGGTTTATCGGAAATGCTAATATCTTTTCAAAAAAACTGCGTAAGAAGGTGCTGAAAAATGATTGTGCACCTGCCCCTATGGAACTTTGCAGTAAGTATTATGATGAGGTCAAAGGGGAACATAGTGTAACAAAAATGCAGTATCTTGATATTCATATGTGGCTAATGGGAGATATTCTTCTAAAAGCTGATAAAATGAGTATGGCAAATTCTTTGGAGCTCCGTGTTCCATTCCTTGATAAAAAGGTTATGGAACTTGCACAAACAATACCTGTTGGCAAGCGTGTAAACGGTGAAACTACCAAGGTTGCTCTTCGAATGGCTGCTAAGAAAACTTTGCCTGATAAAACGGCAAAAAAGCCGAAACTTGGTTTTCCGGTACCTATTAGGGTTTGGCTTAAAGAAGATAAATATTACACGATTGTTAAAGATGCATTTATATCCGAAACTGCTAAAAAATATTTTAATACAAAGCTTCTTATCAAACTTTTGGATGAACATAAAAACGGTAAAAAAGATAACAGCCGCAAAATATGGACAGTTTATACATTTCTTGTTTGGTATAAAGAAATGGGCATTGTTGGTTAAAACTAATACCGACCGTATCAATTTGATACGGTCGGTATTTCTTATGATAGATTATTCTTCTGTATATTTATCATTAAGTTCATCTGAAACATTCTGATAGCTATCGCTGACATCATCTTGTTGTATAACTTCGCTTTTATCAGCGGTAATTTCGTTTACAGCTTGCTGAACAGTCTCATTATCAAAATCCTGAATAGTTTCTCCGCTGGTAAGAGCCTCTTCTACCATTTCGTCTATGTCATCGCTGATTGAGGTTTCGCCTGTTTCAGAAACGACGACCACTTTTTTCTTTTTGGTAAAAACATAGTGAAGGGCAACGAGAGCAGCAATACTCAGCACGCTTACTGATACACCGATGATAAAGCCTGCAGGAATATAAGAGAATACGATTTGATGTTCGCCGGCAGTAAGTTCAACTGCACAGAAAGCATCTGCAACTGAAAGCATCTCAGCTTTTTTGCCATCAACCTTTACAGACCAGCCTTTTTCATAAGGAATAGATGTCATCAAAAGTCCATCCTTATTAGCTATAACGGTACCTTTGATCTTAGTATCAGACCAGCTTTCAACATTAAGCATCTCATCGCCGAGTGTATTATATACTCTTTCCCAAACTTGCGAATCAAGACCGTAAACAAGTGACTTGATAGTTGATGCCTGACCATCCTCAAATGTCACATCGACATAAACACTTTCACCTGCTGCTGCATAACCTAGAGCTACTGCCGAGCCTCTGTTGCTCGCAATCGAAACTTGCTGTCCGTGTGAAGTCTTTGCAGTTATTGAGCTTGCACCGCTAGCCTCAACAAATGCGTAAACATTCTGCGCTGTTGTTGCGGTGTACTGAAGCGTAACTGAAGTTGTACCACCGGTATTTGAGCAGGATACAGTACCGTTTGAATATGCACCGCAGCTTCCGTTAGTAGCGGTGATAACAGGATCACCGAGCTGATTGAAAACAGGCGTGCTTATACCACTTGTAAACCAGGTAAGCATATTCTGATTTTCAAATACATTTGAGTAGTTGTTTAACGCAGTATAATTTAATATATCTTTATTAGACATATATGCTATTGAAAGCGGATTTTTCGCGCTCATTAAACACTTCCCGCAGGGAACCGTCAATTTCCGCATAAACCGTCAGATCGTCACGTCTGTCTTTTAAATAGTCAAGCAGAGCCTCCGTTGCATCCGAC
>JAFPAK010000082.1 GCA_017390825.1 Clostridia bacterium | reverse complement strand
GGAAAAGAAGACCTGCTTTTTCTCACGTTCAAGACAAGAACTTTGGCGCAAGGGTGAAACAAGCGGCAACTATCAGCACATCGTTCGCATTACTGCTGATTGTGACCGTGATGCGCTCACAGTTGTTGTTAAAAAGGATGGTCCTGCTTGCCATACGGGTACCGATTCCTGCTTTAATGACGATGTTTTTGTTAGTGATGAGATAGGTGAGTTTTCGCTTGAATCATTGTATTCATTGCTCGTTGGACGCAAAGAAGAGAAAAAAGAAGGCTCATACACAACATATCTTTTTGAAAAAGGTATTGATAAGATACTAAAAAAAGTCGGCGAGGAATGCACCGAGGTCATTATTGCAGGCAAGGCAGACGATAAGGCTGAAACTATCTACGAGGTTGCAGATCTATGCTATCATGTAATGGTTATGATGGTGCAGATGGGGATTTCGGTGGAAGATATTTTTGATGAATTGGCTTCCCGCCATGTGATTGACCACAAGGTAAAGCAAGAAAAGATGACAGGTGATAAATAATGAATTTCTATCCATTGATATTAACACCGCCTGTTAAGGATTACATTTGGGGCGGAACAAGACTTAAATCTGAATACGGCATAGAAACAGATCTTGAAAAATGCGCAGAAGGATGGATGCTTTCCTGCCATAAAGATGCACCTAGTATTGTTGCAAACGGTGAGCATGCTGGAAAAACACTCCCCGAGGTACTTGATATATGGGGCAAGGCTGCACTCGGTATCGCAGTAAAAACAGAGGAATTTCCGTTGCTTATCAAGCTTATTGATGCGGCTGACCGTCTTTCAGTTCAGGTTCATCCTGATGATGACTATGCTTATAAAAACGAGGGCGAGCCGGGTAAGACCGAGATGTGGTATGTTATCGATTGTGATGAGGATGCAGAGCTTATCTACGGGTTTAATGAGGATATCACAAAGCAGGAATTTGAAAGAAGAATTGCCGATAATACGCTTTTAGAGGTCTGTAACCGAGTTAAAGTTAAGCCGGATGATGTATTCTTTATAAAAAGCGGTACTCTCCATGCAATCGGCAAAGGAATGCTGATCGCTGAAGTGCAGCAGAACTCCAATACTACCTATCGTGTATATGATTACGGCAGACCTCGCGAGCTGCATATTAAAAAGGCGCTTGATGTTACAAATCTCATAGCATCAGATTACGAACGCAAGCCGCTTGATGAGCGTGTTATCTGCGGAGACAGTAGTATCACCGTTGCGGAGCTTTGCGAGTGTGATAAGTTCTATGCAGAGCGTATCACTATTAATGATTCAACGCTGATTTTTGGAAATGAGAATTCATTTGTATCAATTACCGTACTTGAAGGTGATGGAGTGTTGACTGATATTTTCGGACAGAATGAAATTTTGTTGAAAAAAGGAATGAGTATATTCATTCCTGCTACATATAGAGTGAATTTAAAAGGTAAGCTTAAGCTGTTGACTGCCGGAATGCCGTTTTAAACAAAAACAAAAACGCACAGAAGATAAATTCTTCTGTGCGTTCCTCTTTTTATGCTGCGGGCTGCGAGGCTGCAGTTGGCTCTTCAGGCTCATCCTGTACCGGCGGTTCGGTGGCAGGCGGTGCTTGTGTAGCAGGGGCTTCAGTTGCAGGCGCCTCAGTTTGCTGCTCGGTGGCAGGTGCTTGGGGTTCTTGTTGTTCAGCAGGCGTTGTTTCGTTATTCTGTGCTATGGTTGTCGTTTGTGACTCATCATTTGCAGCGGTTGTTTTTTGAACTTCTGCAGGAGTTGTTGAAGAATTTTTCAGGGTAGGTTTGTCGTATGCCTTCAATTTGTCTCCGCTGTGGTGAGTACAGTAGTTTTGATCGCTTGCTTTGAAGTATCCGTATCCAACACTCGAACAACCTGATTTTGCAAGCTTGCCACTTGATTTACAGTAAGCACGGTATTCGCAGGCATCGCTTATCGGGAAGTCCTTAAGTTCAAGATCTTCATGTATCTTCACCATAACTGCTTTCCAAAGATTAAGTGCAGCACGGCCGCTTGTGTTCATTTCCTTGTTTGAGTCAAGTCCAAACCATGTTGTTGCAACATAGTAGGGTGTTCCGCCGGCAAACCAAAGATCATGAGTATCGGTGGTAGTACCTGTTTTTGCAAATATCGGCCATTTACCGAAAGCTGCCGCAGTACCTGTACCACTCTTTACAACAGTCTGGAGCAACTCATTCATTATTTCGGCAGTATCAGCGCTTAAAGCACGCTTGCCCATATCGTCATACTCCAGCACGACCTCATCATTCTGATCGAGCACCTTGGTGTAGGTGGTCGGTGAATAATATGTGCCGAGATTGCCAAAGGTCGCATATGCTGCCGCAAACTCATATGATGAAATACCGTAAACGCTGCCGCCTACACCGAGTGATGATTCTGTATAGTCGGAAAGATCCTTACCTTCAACGGATTTTACAAAGCTCGATATCTCAAAACGCTCGGTAACAAACTGCCATGAAGTTTCAATTCCCATTTCCTGAATCAACTTCACAGGGATAGTGTTGAGTGATTGCTGCAATGCATAAGGAATAGAAACAGTACCGTAATATCTGCCTGTAGCGTTTTTAGGCCAATTACTTACGCTTTGACCATTTTCAAGTTTTGAGATAGGACCGTCAAGTCGGCTTGATGCCCATGTAATGATGTTGTTTTCGATTGCAGGAGCGTATGCAGAAAGCGGCTTGATAGAAGAACCGGTAGGACGTGGAGATTTTGCTCTGTTCAGAACTCGGTCACCCTCTTTTTCGCCTCTGCCACCGATAATACCAACGACATGACCTTCATAGTCCATAACAGTCATTGCAGACTGACCATTTTCTTTTGTGCCGTAAACAACTGCGAAATTATCCTCATCAGTATATACTTCTTCAAGCGCATTCTGCACATTGACATCGCAGGTGGTATATATCTTATATCCGCCGTTATAGATGGACTCTGTCGCATATTCCTTGCTGTAATTCTTTTCGTCCATCAGATCCTCTATAACCTGATCAATAACTGCATCAACAAAATAGGAATTATATTCCTCCTCAATAGAGGTAACTGATGAAAGCTGTGTTGAGGGCTTATCACGAAGGCCAAGATCGGCTTCTTTCGCAGCATCACGCTCTTCCTCGGTGATATAGCCGTTGTTGCACATCTCGTCAAGCACCCAATTGCGGCGGTTTTCATTCGCTTCGGGATTGGCATACGGATTGTATGTGCTCGGTGATTTTGTTATCGCCGCAAGGCAAGCAGCTTGTGTTAATGTAAGCTCACTTGCATGCTTATCAAAGTAATAGTTCGCTGCAACCTCAACACCGTCAACACCGTTACCGAGATGTATGGTATTAAGATAGCATTCCATAATTACATCTTTATCATATTTGGATTCAAGATATCTCGCACGAACTATCTCACGCATTTTACGCTGGATAGAGGTATCATTATCATCTGTAATATTTTTAATAAGCTGCTGGGTGATGGTAGAACCACCCTGCTCGCTGTCCCAATAATGGAATACAAGGTTACCCATAGCAGCGATGGTACGCTTCCAATCGACGCCTTCGTGGTCACGGAAACGTTTATCCTCTGCTGAAATGTATGCATGCTCAAGAGATTTCGGAAGATCTTCAAGATCTACCCAAAGACGGTTTTCTTCGCCATGTAACCGCTTCAGTTCTATCCACTCATCCTCATCTCCCTCTTCGGCATCGGGATTTTGTGCATATATGATGGAGGTGTACTGCAATTTAAGATTATCAAGGTTTTGTTCAACAGTACCGTCCAACATTACAAACACATAAAAGAACAATGCGCCAACGATAATACAGCAGGAAATCACACCGATCAAAAACACGGTTAAAAATGCTTTTAAAACCCTGTGCTTTTTAGGTTTCTTTTTTGAAGATGAGCTGCTGATTATTTCAAAATCGTCACTTAAAATAACGGAATCACTGCCGGCTTTTCTTGTATTCTTTTTGATTTTAGAACTTTTTTTCCGAGTGCTTGAGTATCTGACATTGTCAGAACTCTTTTTCGGAGCTTTGAAGCCCAGCATCTCTAAAAAGGACTTTTTTCGAGCCAAATATATCGCCTCACAAGTAATTTTTGTATATTTACCTATATAATATCACAAAGTATTAAAAATAGCAACTTACAATTTTTTAACCTTTATTAATGGAGTATGAACAAATTTGAATAAAATCATTAAATATATTGTGTATATTGCGGCCATCCTCGGTATAATTGCAATAATAGCAGCAAATCTGCCAAAGGAAAATAACAAGGTCGACAGATATACCGTGAGAGATTATAACGGTAGAATAGGTGTATTTGTGAATGATTCGGAAATACCTTCTACAACACTTGATGTGTTTGTAAATTCTTTGCCCAGTGCTGACCGTGAGTATCTTGAAAAGGGGATAACTGTATATTCACAGCAGGAGCTTTCAAGACTTATAGAGGATCTTGACGGATAAAATATATATTGATTTCATATCCTTTACCAAGGGGTGAGGATAGATCGTGCTTGAAATGTTCAGTGCTTTGCTGGGTAACTTTATTGCGATACTGATAACGGTGTGTGGAGTATATCTGACTGTAAAAACAAAAGCGCTTCAGCTTCGCAAAATAGGAAAAATGCTGCATACGGTATTTCCGCTAGGGAAGAAAAGCAGAAAAACATCGGGAATGCGTCCGTTTGCTGCAATGAGCGCGGCACTTTCCGGAACTATGGGAACCGGCAATATTGTCGGCGTAGGCATTGCAATTTCCAGCGGCGGTGCAGGTGCAATATTTTGGATGCTTTTAGCCTCATTTCTCTGTATGATAATCAAATATGCTGAAACATATCTTGCGGTGCAATACAGAGTTTTAGAATCAGGTACTTATAAGGGCGGCCCGATGTATTATATGAAATTTGGATTGCAAAAATTTGGGGCATTAAGCATAGTATTTTGCATTTTCTGTATCCTTGCATCCTTTCTTACCGGTAATCTTACACAGTCAGCAGCAATTGCGGAGTGTGCTGAAAACACTTTCAATGTGTCGCCGCTTACTTGCGGTTTAATCACAGCATTGCTTTGCTCATACATAATATTTTCTCCAATGAGGCGTCTGGGTAATTTTATGTCAACAGCGATACCGGTGCTAACCGCATTATTTATGTTCTTTTGTATCGGCGTTATTATTATGAACCGCAGTAATTTTTTGTATGCAGTACAAGAGATATTGACAAGTGCGTTTGATTTTAAAAGCGCATCTGGAGGAATCTGTGGATTTGCCGTATCAAGTGCAATGCGTGAGGGATTTTCAAAAGGGCTTTTTACAAACGAGGCCGGAATGGGATCATCACCGATAGTTCACGCTTCGGCGGATGATACCACACCCGAGAAACAGGGCTTATACGGTATGGCTGAGGTTTTTCTGGACACTACCGTTATGTGCAGCATAACAGGACTTGCAATAGTAATATCTGACGAGCATATATCATCAAACGGGGCTTTAATGCTGCAAAATGCACTTGTTTCTTCGTTCAGTGAGATAGGTGGTATATTCTGCACAGTAGCTATATTTATGTTTGCGGCTTGTTCTATCGTTACCTGGAGCCATTACGGAACGGAGGCGGTAAGTTTTCTTTGTAAAAGTAAAAGCTCCGTTATTATTTATCGTACATTTTTTTGCGTTATGATAGTATTCGGTGCGGTTACTGATATTTCAAATCTGTTTTGTATTTCGGATATACTCAACGGGCTGATGGTGTTGCCTAATATCATTACCGTGGTACTTCTTTTTAACGCAAACAGTTGATTTATTTTTTGATATATGCTATACTATATTTGATTAAAATTGTATGAAAGGACGGTATCGTGAAATGTGCGGTATTGTTGGTTTTTCTGGGAAAATTCCGGCAGCTCCGGTACTTTTGAAGGGCCTTGAGCGTCTTGAATACAGAGGATATGATTCAGCAGGAATTGCTGTTTTTGAGGGTGACAAGATAAACATCAAAAAGGCTAAAGGCAAGCTTGAAACCTTGAATAAGCTCATCGACGGCGGAGCTCATATGAGCAGCACTATCGGTATCGGACATACCCGTTGGGCTACACATGGTAAACCTTCAGATGTTAATGCTCATCCGCATTACAGTATGGATAAGCAATTTGCAGTTGTGCATAACGGTATTATTGAAAATTATTCAACACTGAAAGAAATGCTGGTCAAAAACGGTGTTAAGTTTGTAAGCGAAACCGATACAGAGGTAGTAGCACAACTTTTGCAGCAAAATTATACCGGCGATCTATACGATGCTATTGTAAAAACCGTAAAAATGCTTGAAGGCTCATATGCGCTTGGTATCCTTTGTGCAGACTGTCCGGATGTGCTTTATGCTGTGAAACATTCAAGTCCTCTTATCGCAGGTGTTGCAGAGGATGGATTTATGGTGGCGTCGGATATCCCTGCTGTTTTGCCGTTTACAAGAAATATTTATTACCTCAATGATAATGAGATAGTGAAAATAAGCGGATCAAAGCTTGATATTATGGATTATGAGGGCAATGTTCTTTCCCGTGAGTTAACCGAGATAACATGGGATGTCAAATCAGCCGAAAAGGGCGGATATGAGCATTTTATGATCAAGGAAATTATGGAGCAACCCAAGTCTGTTCACGATACATTCACTCCCCGAATTAAAGACGGAAGGATATATCTTGATGGTATTGATCTCACACAAAAGCAGCTCCGAAAATTCAATAAAATTAATATTGTTGCCTGTGGCTCGGCTTATCATGTCGGAGTTGTCGGTAAATATGTGCTTGAGCAGCTTACAAGAATTCCTGTTATATGCGATGTTGCATCGGAATTCCGCTATCAGAATCCGATAGTTGATGAAAATTCGCTTGTTATCATCATTAGCCAGTCAGGTGAGACCGCTGATACAAAAGCAGCGCTTGAGGAAGCAAAGCGTGCCAACGCAACTATACTTTCTATTGTAAATGTTGTAGGAAGTTCTATTGCAACGCTTTCTGATAATGTGCTTTATACATGGGCAGGTCCGGAAATATCCGTTGCAACAACAAAGGCATATTCTACCCAACTTATAATGATGTATCTTATAGCTATCCATATTGCTCTTGAACTTGGAAAAATTACCGGGCAAGAGGCTGATGCGATGCTTAAGGAGATCGAGACCTTGCCTGATAAGATTCAACAGATACTAGATAAAAAAGATGATATCGCACACTTTGCACAGCGTTATGCTTATCTTAAAGATGCATATTTTATCGGCAGAAATATTGATTATGCTGTTTCGCTTGAAGCATCATTGAAGCTTAAGGAAACAAGCTATATTCATTCAGATGCATATGCTGCTGGCGAGCTGAAGCACGGACCCATCTCACTTATTGAGGACGGAACACTTGTTATCGGTCTTGCTTGCAATAAACGGCTTATGAGTAAAACTATCAGCAACATCGAAGAAGTCAAAGCAAGAGGTGCTGAAGTAATGCTTGTAGTCAGCGAGGATGTGGCAGATGAGTTGCCGAAGGATAATATAGACCGCATTCTTACAGTTCCGGTTACCGATGAGCTGTTTTCGGCATCACTTGAAGTTATACCTATGCAGCTGCTTGCTTATTATATTGCAAAGGCTAGAGAATGTGATGTCGATAAACCTCGCAATCTTGCAAAATCAGTAACAGTTGAATAACAGAAAGGGTTTATAAAAGTGAAAAAGTCAGTATGTTTAATTTTGTGCGTTGCAATGCTCATCTCGTGCTTGGTTACAACTGCGAGTGCCGAAGTGGATGTACAGTACATACCATCAGCTCTCAACATGGGCGATGTAAATTCAGACGGTAGTATCAATGGTAAGGATGTTTTACTGCTCCGTAAATACATCGTTGGTCTTGATTCATCGCTTACATATGAAAATGCCGATCTGACCGGTGATTGTCTTATTAACGGCAAGGATGTGCTTTCAATTCGCAAATATATAGTAGGTCTTGATGTTGAAATCTCAAGTGTTTTTGCAATGGGTGATATTGATATAACATCCGAGGTGGAGGATCTGGGCTTCTTATATAAGAGCATTTGGGCAAATCCGGACACACACAGAGAAGAGGATACTGCGCCGGGTATAGAGCGTGTGCTTGCGAGAAATCCGTATGATATGGTTTCATATAACGGCATGGTAGTTGCCTCTTGCGGTAACTACAATACAAATCAAGGTCCTGTATATCTTTATTATGTTACAAGGGACAGCGAAAAAAAGAAAGGCATGGGCAATTCGTTT
The DNA here is from genome assembly GCA_017390825.1 of Clostridia bacterium. The sequence continues at coordinate 51 of JAFPAK010000082.1, read as the reverse complement.
AGGACAGAGCAGATCAATAAATTCTATATTTATGATGATACTTTGTTTGCT
>JAFPAK010000008.1 GCA_017390825.1 Clostridia bacterium | reverse complement strand
TGTAGATTGCGCGGGAAGTCTTACAATCACAGACAGCTCCGAGGCACAGACAGGTACAATCACAGGCGGTAAAAATGCATGGCTTTGGGGTCCTCTTGAGGCCCGTCTCAACGGTTGTGGCGGTGCTTTTCATGTTGAATACGGAACTTTATATATAAAGGGCGGTAACATCACAGGCAATAAAGCAACATATGGCGGTGCTATCTATATTAATGATATGGACGATGCTTTTGTCTATATTTTAGGTGGTAAAATATATGGTAATACTGCCGAAGAGGGTGGCGCTATCTATGCAAATAACGGATACCTTTATGTTGACGGTGGTGAAATTACAGGCAACACTGCAGAATATGGCGGTGGTATTTACTGGGCTTCACTAAATGTGGCATATTACACAGGCGGTAAAATTTACGGCAACACTGCAACCGAAGAAGGTGGCGGTATCTATGTTGACGGTTACAAGGATATGTGCTTTGGCGGTGATATTCAGATTAAAGATAACACAAACGGAAATGTGTATGAAGATGAATTAACCATTTATAACTGTTGTGGTCAGGATGGCTCACCAAACAAGCCTTTGAGAGATGGTGCATATATAGGTATATCTTCATCAGAGATTAATGATATATTGACTGCTTATAACAGCTGTTTCAATGTGGGGGATTTCGAATACTTCCATTCCGACAGCAGCAGTTATTTCATCCGTTCGGTGTATAACCCCGATAGTCAAACGCATACATACCAGCTACACATCAACGAATGGGCACACGAAGATGCGAGATATCCTCGTGTTAAATCGGTAAGCGTTAAAGACTCCGATCTTCTTAAGGATGTGATTTTCGACTATGATGCACAGATAATCACGCTGGTTGCAGATAACACAAAGAAAAACTTCTTTAAATATAGTATTTTGGATAATCTTATCCACCTTACCTATGACAAGGACATATATTACCTTGATGATGTGGATGCTGTGTATGATTTGCGCAATACCACCAAATATAAGATTATGAGCGACAATGGCACTTATGTTATGTGTACGGTAAATGTTGTTCCCGAGGGTGGAGAATGGGCATCCGAGCAGGAACCGTATGAGCCTTACAATATGTTTGTATCACACGGAGAAACAGGTAAAGGCTTTACCGATTTTGGTGAAGGTTGGGTCTATGCGGTAGAGCAAAGCCGGACACGACCTGTTACAATAAAATTATATGAAGACTGGATAGCAAATGGAACAGGGTTCGAGTATTCAGATTATACAGATGATGGCAGACTTTACCTTGATGACGGACCTTACCTTGATACCCTTGATATGAATCTGACCATTGACTTAAACGGTCACACTATCAGCAGAAATCTTACAAGTGCCACATCAGACGGACATGTGCTTTATATGAATATTGATGGAAGTGTTACTATTACAGATAGTTCGGATTTGGGAACAGGTACAATTACAGGTGGTAACACTACCGGCAACGGCGGTGCTATTTATGTTGACTATGGTAAACTTCACATAAATGGAGGTAATATTGTAAACAACCATGCAGAAGAAGACGGCGGTGCTATTTATTGTGATGACTTGGATGATGCCTATGTCTTCATCAATGGTGGTAAGATAAGCGATAATACTGCAGGTGTTGATGGTGGTGCTGTTTTCGTATACAACGGATATCTTTACATGGATGGCGGTGAATTGTCCGGAAATACTGCCCAAAGAGGTGGTGCTATTTTCTGGGAAAGTAGAAATAGTGCTTACTTTACGGGTGGTAAAATCACAGGAAACTCAGCAAGCGGTGACGGTGGTGGTGCTTTTATTGATGACTATGGCACAATATATCTCGGTGGTGATATAGTAATTAACGGGAATACTGCAAATCCTGCTGTGGAAGCATATAACATGTACCTCTCTGAAGCTGGTGTGAATGTCAATAACGCGCGAGGTCAGGTGGTAGGTGTACCTAATAAGCCTTTGACAGCGGA
>JAFPAK010000081.1 GCA_017390825.1 Clostridia bacterium | reverse complement strand
TTCGGGAGCATCGGCCGAAGGTTTGTTTTTACATTGAAACTCAACAATATGAAATTTGCATTTATTTACATAAAAGTGAATGTTTCGTTTTTCAAAATAGGGTGTACAGGTTTCCCACACATTCGTTTCGGGGTATAGCTTTTCAATAGCATTCCATATTGCAAAGCCTATACCTTTAGTCTGTGTACCGTATTTTACATAAAGCAAATCAAGATGATTATGCTGTGTCTTTTCGTCTATTACAACTACTGCACCGCCAACTATTTCGCCGTCAACAACAGCCTTGTATGCTGCTGAACCTTCAGCATTGAGTGAACGGTCTATATCTTTTTCGGGAAGAATGATATCGTCAGTTTGCCCATACACATCCTCAAAGCCTTTCTGAAAAGCTTCCTGAATATCAGATTTGAAAGCAGGCAAATCCGCTTCGGTCATAGGTAAGAGTTTAAAACTCATTGTGAACCTCATTTGTAATGTATTATTTGAAATAAAAATCTATAATTTCATCCATTTCCTTGCTGTTATTATATGTCCTTATAAAATCAAGAACCTCTTTGGTTGTTACAGTTTTCATATAAAAAGTTTCATAATAGCTTCTTAACATATCCTTGAAAGCATCATCTCCTATCAGCAAGCGTACCTCCTGTAAAAAAGCATAGCTTCCGTTGTATTCTGCATCACCGTAGAATCTTTCTTCAGAAAAATCATGAGGCGGAGTATTCAGATAAAAGCCCTTATAACCCTCACGGGCATATTCGATAAGCTCTGTTCTGATTTGCTCTTTCTGCTCAAGATCGGGATAATCCTTCTCAAGTTCAGCTACAACTTTGTGTGCCTTATAGTCAGCAAGACCAAAAACATCTTTTTCCAGAAGCGTAGCAAAGCCCTCGTCAATCCAAGCCTCAAGATATTCATTGTTACCAACAACGCCATAGAACCACTGATGTGCAATTTCATGTGAAATCTTCTCTTCGTGGGATATTGCATCAAAGAAGGAATTATCAAAAAAGCCTGAAGCATTTGCCATTACTAAACCGGGATACTCCATACCACCGTAACCGTAGCCTAAAAGACAAGGTGCGATATCTAATTCCTTATAAGGGTAAGCACCGATTTCTTCACTGAAAATTCTTAAGCTGTCTTCAGCTACAGCGTTTGTTATTTTTCGGTATTCCTCGGTGAATTTTCCGTCGAGATAATAACTGTTGACGGTAATGCCGTTAACATCGAAGGTATCTTTTTTCATAAAGTTGCATACAACTACCGCAAAATCACGGGCTGATTCTAACTTAACAGTTGAGGTGCCGTTTTCAGTTTGTTCGACACCTGCCATTGCTACTGTATAGCTTTCGGGAGCGTGTAATGTTACAGAGTAATCTGCCAGGTCGTAGCTTCTGTTTTCTCCATCATCAAAGTACGGATAGGTTTCCCATTTACCGTTTTCGTTATCGGCAAGATAGGGATAGCAGAATGAAAGGCAATAAATCTTCCCTTCTTCGGTTTTTCTGAAGCCGAAACGGTCACCTCTGTGCGGAATATCGGTTTCCATAGAGACAGTTATTGTCTGTCTCTGTCCCACTTCTATTTTGTCATCTTCACCTAAAGACACATAAATAACAGTTTTATCATCACCGAATTTATATTCAAGAGGAGTTGTATTATCCTTTAGTGTTATTGAATAGATTTGACTTTTCAGGTCTTTGTTGTCCGAAGAATAGTTTTCTTCCGCAAACTTAAGGGCAGAGGGAGTCATATCACGCAGACACAGCTCGGTGAGAGGTGCATCGGTTTTGTTTTCAATTTCTATATGTACTTTTTCGTTGAGGGTATTCTTTTTGGTATCAAGAGTAAGCTCCATATCATATGAAATTGCATCTACAAACTTTTTCTCGTTTTCAGCAGTAATGCTCTTGTATCCCTCAAGCAGCTCATCGTTTTCCATTATGAACGGAGCTGCTGTCGGCTGGTCAAAAGCCACATCGTATTTTGTCATAAGATAGTCATTAAGCTGACTGCGGTTTTCAAACTCTGTTAACTGATAAGGCTCCTGAAATGCAAGCTTCTCTAAAAAATAAAGCTTATCGTTATAGTCAAAAAGAACACCCGTATGACCGATAAAAAGATAGCTGTCATTTTCGTCAATAGCTTCGTGAAATACAACGCTGATAAGACTTGCTTTTTCGTTATCAAGGAATTTTATTCCTCTTTCATTCCAATCCTTCTGAAGAGATTTAATATGGATTTCTGTATCTTTTGTAAGAATAGTGGGTACCGTTGAGTAAAGTACAGAGAAAGCCTTTTCATCATCGGACTTAATAAATGCTGATGAGTCTTCGCCTGATGCATATAAATCAAGAACAATCATTTCATCTCTGATTTCACTATCCTCAGAGATTTCGAGAAAGTCTTTGAAAAGGCTAAAGGCTGTAATACGGCAGTTGTACCCCATAAAGTCAGGTGACTTCTCATTCCACTCGTCCTGTAAATCATATGGGTCATATTTAGCTTTTTCAGGATTATACTCTTCAAATTCCGCGGCAAGACTATCGGGGCTTACAATCGAGTTAAATTGCTTTATATGCTCAAGCAAAATATTCTGACGATTATCTGATATATCTGCATAAGTCATCATTTCAGTCAGTTTATTCAGCACCTGCTGTGATGCAAGGTTAGAATACATGATTTTGCTGTTAGCTTCTGATTTATCACAACCGGCAAAAGCACTTAGTATAATAATTGCGGTCATAATTAATGATATCATTTTTATGAATAACTTTTTCATTTTCATTCTTCCTCCTGGATTAAATACTATCGATCTTCTCAGTTTCTTGTTTAAGTGCAATATTAATTTTTGTTATAACCTCAAGATAAGTCAATAACTCGCTTTCAGTAACCGAACTATAAGCATTTTCTTCTGCTTTCATTAAAGGTATAACAGTTTTTTCTGTAAGCTCTATCCCTTTATCTGTAAGCAATATACCTTTACTGTTTTTTACACCTGCAATCGGTTCAAGAGTAATATAGTTGTTTTTGACAAGAGCAGAAATTGCCGAATTGACAGTCTGCTTAGCAAAACGGCTTATACGGCAAATATCCTGCTGAGTATATGTCCTTTCATTGTCAGCTAAAATGTAAAGGACACACATTGCTGAATCTGACAATCCGAATTTAGTAGCTGTTTTGTGATATATTGCATCCTGTTCTTTTATTTTTTCTTCTATAAGGCCTATAATATCTTTAATTTACATAAAACCACCTATAAAAATGATATATATAAATATTAGGCCGAGTTCATACTAATGTCAATACATTTTACTTCATTTAATGTTTTCTTCAGAAAAATTACTCATTTTCGTTATAAAGATTTTGCGGAAGAAGGCAAAAAGAAACCAATTTCACAGAGAGAGCGGTTAAAAAAAGACCTATTTTATTGAAATTAAATTTCTTTAAAATAGGACTTATATATAGTATTTTTATTAAATTTGCACATTGCACCGGTTCAAATCCGAGTGGTCTTAAAAATAGGCCATTTTGGGACTATTGGGAAATAGTCGATTTTTTCGGCATAAAAAAGCCGAAAACCCTTGATTTTACAAGGGTTTTCGGGGAGAGGTTCTAAAGTGAGACCTCATCATGGAGGTACCACCCAGATTTGAACTGGGGAATAACGGTTTTGCAGACCGTGGCCTTACCACTTGGCTATGTCGCCATATTCTTTTTTTGAAAAAAATAGGACACAAGAAACTGGGAGAATTCTGTGTCCTGTTTTTTATGGAGCGGATGACGAGGCTCGAACTCGCTACCTCCACCTTGGCAAGGTGGCGCTCTACCAGATGAGCTACATCCGCATAC
>JAFPAK010000080.1 GCA_017390825.1 Clostridia bacterium | reverse complement strand
ATGACAAAATATATATTTGTAACCGGAGGTGTTGTTTCGGGGCTTGGTAAAGGTATTACCGCTGCATCGCTGGGAAGACTTTTGAAAGCAAGAGGACTCAAGGTTGCGGCACAGAAGCTTGATCCGTATATAAATGTTGATCCCGGCACAATGAGTCCGTATCAGCATGGCGAAGTATATGTAACCGAAGATGGTGCAGAAACCGACCTTGACCTTGGACATTATGAAAGATTTATTGATGAAAACCTTAACAAATATTCCAATCTTACCACAGGAAAGGTTTACTGGAATGTACTCAATAAAGAACGCCGCGGCGAATACTTAGGCTCAACAGTTCAGGTAATCCCTCATATTACAAACGAAATTAAAGAATTTGTTTACAGTGTCGGTAAGAAGACAGATGCAGATGTGGTAATTACAGAAATCGGTGGAACTATCGGCGATATTGAATCGCAGCCGTTTCTTGAAGCAATCCGTCAGATTTCCATAGAGGTCGGCAGGGAAAACAGTCTGTTTATTCATGTTACATTAGTTCCTTTCCTTCGCGGTTCCAACGAACATAAATCCAAGCCGACACAGCATTCGGTAAAGGAACTGCAAGGAATGGGCATTAACCCCAATATTGTGGTTTTGCGCTGTGATGAACCTTTGGATGAATCCATTTTCAAGAAAATTTCACTATTTTGCAATGTAAAGCCTGATTGTGTTATCGAAAACATTACGCTTCCAAACCTTTATGAAGCACCTCTTATGCTTGAAAAATCAAACTTCTCAGCGGTTGTGTGCAGAGAACTTGGAATAGATGCTCCGAAACCCGACTTAACCGAGTGGAGTCAGATGGTCGAGCGTATAAAGACAAGAGAACACAATGTTAATATCGGTCTTGTAGGAAAATATGTCGGACTTCACGATGCTTATCTTTCTGTTGCAGAAGCCCTTCGTCATGCCGGATACTATCATAATGCGCATATTGATATAAAATGGATTGACTCGGAAGAAATTACAAATGACAATTACGAAGAAAAGCTTTGCGGTCTTGACGGAATTTTAGTTCCGGGCGGATTTGGCAATCGTGGAATTGAAGGTATGATTCTTGCCGCAAAATATGCGAGAGAAAAGGAAATTCCGTATTTCGGAATTTGTCTCGGTATGCAGATTGCAGTTATAGAATATGCAAGAAATGTCTGCGGCATAACCGATGCAAACTCTGGTGAGTTTGATGAGCAGTGTAAGCATAAAGTAATAGATTTTATGCCCGGTCAGAGCGATGATATAGATAAGGGTGGCACATTGAGGTTGGGTGCATATCCCTGCGAAATTAAGCCTGATACAACAATGGAGCGTTGCTATGGTGAAACTTCGATTTCAGAAAGACACAGACATCGCTATGAATTTAATAATGAATACAGAGATATACTTGAAGGTAAAGGACTTACACTTAGCGGAACTTCACCTGACGGCAGACTTGTAGAAACAGTTGAAATTACAAAAAGACCATTCCATGTCGGCGTTCAGTATCATCCCGAATTTAAGAGCCGTCCCAATAAGGCACATCCTCTTTTCTGTGGCTTCATCGGAGCGGCATTTGAGAGGAGTGTGAAGTAATGTCTATACATGAAGAATGCGGAGTATTCGGCGTTTTTTCTTCTGCGCAAACCAATGTTTCTGATCTTGTGTATTATGGGTTATATGCTCTGCAGCACAGAGGTCAGGAAGCATGCGGCATTGTAGTAAATGATGACGGATTATTTTATTCACATAAGGATATAGGACTAGTCGGTGAAGTGTTTGGCGGATCGAAACTTCGTGATTTTCCTAAGGGAAATATGGCGGTCGGTCATGTAAGATACGGAACAACAGGAGGTTCGAGCAGGAAAAACTGTCAGCCGATTGAGGTGAATCACCAGAAAGGAAAAATGGCGATTGCACACAATGGAAATCTGTCAAATGCTTATGAACTCAGAAACAAGCTTGAACTTACAGGTGCAATATTTCATACAACAAGCGATACTGAAACGATTGCATATATCATAACAAAGGAAAGGTTAAATGCACCATCAATTGAAGAAGCAGTAAGCCGAAGCATGAATATACTCTGCGGTGCATACTCACTTGTGGTTATGTCACCTGCAAAAATGATTGCCTGTCGTGATCCTTATGGCTTCAGACCGCTGTGCTACGGAAAAATAAGTGATGGTACTTATGTTATTGCTTCTGAAAGCTGTGCATTATCAGCTGTCGGTGCAGAATTTATCAGAGATTTGTTGCCCGGAGAAATTCTTGTGTTTTCAAAAAGCGGTATAGAGTCCCGAAAAGAGCATTGCAGTACAAAAACAAAGAAGACCTGTATTTTTGAATATATTTATTTTGCAAGGCCGGATTCCAAGATAGACGGCGTATCAGTTCACAAAGCACGAAAGAAAGCCGGACATATCTTAGCTGAGTGTCATCCTGTGGATGCGGATGTTGTAATTGGTGTTCCTGATTCGGGGTTGGATGCAGCATTAGGTTTTTCTGAAAAATCAGGAATTCCGTATGGTATCGGTCTTATAAAGAATAAATATATCGGCAGAACTTTCATCTCGCCGGGACAGGAAACAAGAGTTGACCAAGTTAAAATAAAGCTGAGTGCAGTTGAAGAAACTGTGTCGGGAAAGCGAGTTGTTTTGGTCGATGATTCTATTGTAAGAGGTACTACAAGCGGAAGAATAGTAAAGCTTCTTCAAGATGCAGGAGCGAAAGAGATACACATGAGGATTTCCGCTCCGCCGTTTCTCCATCCGTGCTATTACGGAACGGATATAGATTCCGAAGAACATCTGATAGCCTGTAAATATACAATTCCGGAAATAGCCGAAATGATTGGTGCAGACAGCCTGGGATATTTGCCAAAAGAAAAACTCGGAGATTTGATTGAAAGCACAGATTATTGCAGTGCTTGTTTTGATGGTGAATATCCAACTCCGGTTATGACAAACATACCAAAGAATCGATTTGAACAAAAAATATCCGAGTCTAAAGCTGAATAAAACTGCCCATCTCACCACTTTTTGCACGGGGCAGTACACTTGTACGGCACCGCTCACTGCAAAGCGGCAATCTGAACAGTTTTATTTCACTTTAAAATAAATTTAAGAAGCGAGGGTTCATCATGGCAGAAAAATTTAACAGAAAAATAATTTTAGAGGACGGGAGTGAATATGAGGGGTTTGCTTTTGGTGACTTGTCAGATAAAGTATGTGAAATTGTTTTCAATACTTCAATGGTAGGTTATCAGGAAATTGTATCAGATCCGTCATACACCTATCAGGCTGTTGTTATGACCTATCCTCTGATTGGAAATTATGGAATCTGTGAAGATGATTTTGAAACGAAAACACCAACAATCGGAGCACTCATTGTTCGTGAATATAATGATGAACCTTCAAATTTCCGAAGTGTTGAGAGTTTGTCTCAAACAATGAAAAAATACCATATTCCCGGTATATACGGAGTTGATACAAGACAAATTACACGCTCTATCCGTGATTTAGGAAGCCGTAAGGTGTTAATTACAGGAATCGGCACAACACTCCGGCAAGGACTTGAAATATTGAGAAATACTGAAATACCAAAAGACGCTGTTTCAAAAGTAAGCAGACCAAAAACAGGATATTTTCCTACGGAAAATAAAAAGTACCATGATGTAGCAATAGAATGCGGTATGAAACAAAATATTCTGCGTTCTCTACAAAACAGAGAATGCTCCGTAACGGTT
>JAFPAK010000079.1 GCA_017390825.1 Clostridia bacterium | reverse complement strand
GGACAATAACGGGCGAAACAATGCCGTGCTCCTTAATGCTTTCGACAAGGGCTTCCATTTCTTCGTTGTCCTGAACCTTATATGGGTGATTTTCAAATGCGTGTAATTTATCTATTGCTATAATTTTCTTTGTACTTTTCATTATTTTTCAATCCTTTCTCATTTGTTTTTGTAAGTGCATTTATCTCAATGTCGTGTTCGGTTTTAAGCAAATCCCAAACCTTCGGAAAACGCTCTAAGGCGGAGTCTGCTATTTTGAGTTGTTCTAGCAAGGGATTAAGTTTCTTCGTAATTTCTCTTGCGGCTTTTAGTTTTTCTTGTCGCTCTTGCGGTGTTTTTGGACGGCGGTTACTGTTGCGGATTTTAGATCTTTCGGCTTTAAGTACTGTAATTTCACTTTCCTTTTCACGGCAGAAAGCAGTAACATCACTTGCAGTGCGAAGCCCGTTATCTTTGAGAAATGAGTATTCCTTTTTAAGTTGTCTTTCAAAGGTTAAGGCTTCTCGCAGTAGCGGTGAGTGTGCCTGACCGCCATCGCCCCAAGCATCAATATCTCGAGTGAGTTTTAAAAGTTGCAGTAGGATATAGAAGACTGTGTCAATCAAGATGGTTGCAGTATCGTGAGAGTAGTTTATTTCAAATTCAAGTTCTCGTTCCAAATTTAGCAAAGGACTTTTCCGAATTCGGTAAATCGCCGCGTAATTTGTTGTTTCGAGATTGCGTTCCATTCTTCTTTTAATAGCGTCTATAGTGTAGTCGCCACCGAGTGAGTCGAGACGCACGGGACGTTTCCATCCCTCAGCCTTAACAGAAATGTGTTCATAGTCATCGTCTCTTACAATTTCATATCCAAAGCCTTTTAGATTTTCTTTAAAATGAGTCCACATTATTGAGTTTTTAATAATAGAGTCAATGTCTTTGCGCAGAACATCTCGGTGGGTCATTCCGCCGTTTTTCTTTACCCAATATTCTTTCTTACTATTGCCTTTGAATTTGCTTGGAGGAAGCACACTCTTTCCACGCTCTTTACAAATAAGGTCAGATATTTCTCTGAGCTTGTAATGGTCGGAAACGTGGTTTTCAAACTTTCTGCCCGTTTTAAATGAAACAGAATTAACCACAAGGTGATTATGAATGTTATCGGTGTTGAGATGGGTAGTAACTACAACCTCGTAATCCTTCCACATACGTTTTGCAGTTTCAATTCCGATTTGATGTGCTTCATAGGGGGTTACTTCGTCTGCTTTAAAACTCTGATACCCGTGATAAGCAATATTGCCGCCAAACTTTCCGTAGCGATGTTTTGTGGTCATCATACATTGATAGGCTCTTTGCTTCGGACAGTTAACGGCAGACACGTACATTGTTTGGTCGGTCTTTTTATCGTTTTCAACGTAACGGAGAGTTGAATATAAATCTTCGTCCAAGTATTTTTTGTCGGTCGTTTTATCTGGGTTATTGGCGTAGTCGATTACCTCCTTCAATCGGGACTTGACGGGCCAGAATCCTGTGGTTGCCAACTTGCCACCTCCTTTACAATTTGTTTTTTGTTTTGCTTAGTCATTTCAATAAATTCTGCATAAATATCGTCAAAGAGTTTTAGTGCCGTCGCTTCAACTTCAGGGGATAAATCACGGTTTAAGAGTTCGCTTAATCTTTCGTTGAAAATATAAAAGGCATCAGGAACGGCTGCTTTCACAGCGTATCCCAATGCTCTTTGCAGCATATATTCGCTAACGGGAAGATTGCACTTCTCTGCTAAGCTTTTGATTTTTTCTTTTTGCTTTGGCTTTGCTCGAATCAAGATTTGAGCACTCTTTTCTTTGGGTGTTTTATTCATTTATATACCTTCTTTCTTTTATCGGGGTATTAGGGGTGTCCCCTAAAGATGAAATAGGCAGGACTGCCTATTTTGAGTTGGAGCTTGTGATATACAAGTTCCCTGCTTGTTACGGTGTAAGACACACGCTATTTAGCGTATATCTTCCATTCT
>JAFPAK010000078.1 GCA_017390825.1 Clostridia bacterium | reverse complement strand
GGAATATTCCTTTGGAGCTCCGTGAGCGCCGAATATTTTCCAGTTTCCGATTCCAAGTCTTTGTAATACGGCAGCGCGTTCCTCACCACAAAGTTTTGGATCGGTATCCACTGATGTCATCAGAATGGGTGCGTACTGATTATACTCAGCTTGCTCCGCTGTTAATCCATGAACATTAATATATACATCGCCAGTAAAAGCAATGTGATTCTTATAATCAATCAACACCACCTCACCGGGAAGATGTCCACCTTTTCCTTCATAGGCCTCAAAGTGTAGGTCTGCAAAGTCAAAAAAACCGATTTGAGTCAAAGGTTCCTTCAGATTTTCAGTATTCATCCAAGGAGTCTTCAACTTTTTAGGATCCACAGTCTTATATGCCGTTAAGGTTTTGCAAATATCAATATAGGGTTTATGGATTGGCTTTTCTTCTCTGAAACCATTTTTGCCCTTAGATTCGTTTATCAAACTTCGAGCAGAATTATGACTAACGATAATCTCGTCAAAGACGTCCATCATACCGCAATGGTCCACGTCAGCATGGGTTAGCAGTAATCGTTTCGGCAATTTGTCAAATTCCGGGATTACCGTATTCAAAACTTGAAGCATTTCATCTTTGTAGCATGCATATCCGCTATCTACAAACAGAAGCTCTCCGTCGCTGATAATCACAGCAGTATTACTGCCGCAAGCGGGCTCAATAAGTATAATTTGGGTTTTCTTGGATATCTGATGGGTGGTAATTCTGGGGACGAACTTTTCGTTCTTAGATTTTGCTAATAGTTCAGCAAATTTACTGATGCTATCAAAAGTACGATACGGCGACAATCCTTGTTCATCCAAGGTCTGCATAGCTAGGTTGGATGAAACCAAAAGGCTTTGTTTTTCTTCCTCATTTAAAGCCAACATCTGCGCAAGGCCACGGACAAAAGCGTTGTAAAAAATACTGTTATCATAAGTCCTTCCAGAACTGTTATAGTCAATAATTTTAACCTTACAGAGCTGCTCAGCCTGCTTCATAAATTCTGAGATTCGTTGCGGATCTTCCACATACAGACCCATTTTAAATTTTTGATAGTCTGTTCCGTTTTCCTGAGAATTGATATAAGAGATATTGAAATTAAACTGATTTATAAGTTCCAAAACATTTGTAACACTGCCGGGCACATCTTTCAGAGTAAATTCAATCAACACAATACTGGAATCTGAGGATTTATTCTGCAGATATCCGATCTTTTCAAGTTCTTCATCGGCTTTTAAAATCTGCTCCTCTGTTCCTTCTACATCTAAAAAGAGCATATGAGAATCTACTGATTTATCGTAGCTGACACGTGTAATATTGATGCCTAATGTCGCGAAACATTTACTGGCTTTTAAGAAAGCTCCTATGTGATTCGGCATAGAAGTTGCATATGTTTTTTTCATAGTACTCACCTACTATAGCAAGGGTAATTCAATAAATGATTTTATATAGTCTTATATAAAAAACAGTCCTGACAGATAATTCTGACAGGACTGAAATTGTTTATGGACATCCGTCCTTCTTCGACGCCTTTTTCTTTCAATTAGATTTCCTTTTTCCAAAGACCGTGAAGATTGCAGTATGCATAGGCCGCAATGGGCTTTTCATAGTCAAGAGCGAACGTTACGGTAGGTGCCTTACCAACTTCGAGACACTTGAGCTGACCGCCTCTGTCAGTCTGGAGATATACCCAAACGATATGATGCTCTTCAACCATAGGATGTTCAACAGAACCGATGGTTACGGTTACAATGTTTTCCTCCACAGTTACAACAGGGATGTGCTTTTCATGGCTTGCTTCAACAACGCCCGGCTCAAGCTTAGTCATCTTCTGACCACAGCATATCATCGGAACGCCTGCATCGTGAATCATACCAATCAGGTTGCCACAATGCTCACAAACGTAGAATTTATTGTTATCACACATAATCAAATACCTCCCAGTATTTCTTACTTTTAATATTACCACTTTTATTGGATTTTTTCAATGATTTATAAAACTTGTTTAAGAACTAATCTTACTGCAAAGAAATTTTGCTTTTTTCAAATACTTTAACAAGTACGCAACCGAGAATCAATCCGGCAACGCCCTGAACACCATTGGCAGGGATGTTTACAACAGACGGACCAAAGCCATACAGGACGCCTTCAAATAAGAAGTAACCCAAGATCATTACTACCTCTGCAACAAAACCGGTAATGATACGAGAAGGAAGATTTCCAATCTTGTTATGTAAGAGTTTAAAGCCATAGAAAGCAACCAATGCCATCAAGCCTTTAATCACAAATGTTGCAGGTGCATACACAACGTAGCCGGAAAAGAGGTCAGCCAAAGCAGAGCCTAGTCCTGCAGCAAGGAAACCGTATACAGGATTTAACATCCAACCTGCAAGCAGTACCACACAGTCGCCCAAATTCAGATAACCTTTAAGCGGAGACGGAATTTTAATAATCATTGTAGCTACACAGGTTAGCGCTGCAAGCATAGCTGCAATTACAATTCTTTTTGTTGTGTTTGAAGTGTTATTTTCTTTCATTTTAAATACCCCCATTAAAGTAATTCATCATTATATATTGCACGGCTGCCACCGATAAATCTCGGTCTGGTACGTGCGGCAAGAACGGTTGCTTCACCGATCTTGTTGTTTTCAAGTCGTAATGGAACTGCAACCTTTTTGAGATGCATTCCGATTAATGTAAAACCGATATCAATTCCGGCATCCGCTTTGATTTCCTCTACTACTACCGGATCCTCAAAGTGTGCATATGCTTGCGTTGCCATAGAGCCACCGGCTTTCGGCTGAGGCACCACGTTTACAATATCCGCATTTGGAACGGTGCTTCTTTCAACAACAATCGCACGATTCAGATGCTCACAGCATTGAAACGCAAGTCGCCATCGCTTTTCCTTGGCATAATCATAGATTCCCTTAAAAACTATGCCTGCAACATCGGGACTGGAATTTGTTCCAATCTTAGAACCGATAATCTCACTGGTAGAGCATCCTATAACCACGATATCACCGGGTTTTAGTTTTGCTTTCTCTCCAAGCTCACGCATAACAGCTGTGGCTTGTTCATACAATTCGTTCATACTTAAATTCTCCTATTGATTAACCTGCCTAGATAGTATATAATAAATCTGACGATATTAAAATAGTCAAAAAAGGAGAAAATTATATCACCAGATGAAATATGTAATTGATATTAAATCGCACACACCTGCATATCAACAATTATATCTACAGGTGCGCGAGGATATTATAAACGGGATCTATCCTATGGGACGTAAGCTACCTTCCAAGAGAACGATTGCATTGGATAGTAATACAAGTACGGTAACGGTAGAACACGCCTATTCCTTACTTATAGATGAGGGTTACATTGAATCACGTGAACGAAGTGGCTTTTTCGTTATTTTTCGTGCCGACGATGGTTTTGTAACTGCTCCTATTCAAAACCATATACACGATTTACCATTGAGTAGTCATACCGATACACCAAGAGACTTTCCGTTTTCTGTTCTTGCAAAAACAATGCGAAAGGTTATAAGTGATTACGGCGAAAATATGCTTGAACGCTCGCCGAATCTCGGTACTGCAGAACTGCGTGAAGCCATAAGAGTTTACTTGGCTCAAAACAGAGGTATCCTGGCTGATACTGAACAGATCATAATTGGTTCCGGTTCTGAGTATTTATATACGCTTCTTGTGGAACTGCTCGGAAGAGATAAAATCTATGCCATCGAGTCGCCGTCATACAAGAAAATTGAACAGGTATATACTGCATCCGATGTCCGTTTGGAAAAGCTCCCATTATCTCACGACGGTATTGACAGTAAAGCTCTTAAAAATTCGTCAGCAGATGTCCTACATATCTCACCATATCGTAGTTATCCAAGTGGCGTTACCGCAACAGCATCCAAACGACACGAATATCTAAGATGGGCAGAATTAGGTTCAAGATATATTATCGAGGATGATTTCGAGTCTGAGTTTTCGGTTTCGAGAAAGCCAGAAGAAACACTGTTTTCTCACTCTTTTAAGGATAATGTAATCTATATGAATACATTTTCTAAGACAGTATCGCCTTCATTCCGAATCGGATATATGGTGCTGCCAAAAGAACTTGCAAAAGCATACGAAGAAAAACTCGGATTTCTTTCATGTACGGTTCCTACATATCTGCAACTTGTTTTAGCCGAACTGATAAATAACGGTGATTTTGAAAGACACATCAATCGAGTAAGGCGAAATAAACGTAAAGAATTAACTACACCAAAATGATTCAAGGCGCGATGCCTTCCCATAAAAAATTTATTTCTTATCAAACAGAGCTCTGCGTTCGGTTGAATGGCGCATCATGGCTCGCATCGAGTCAATATCCTCTGTTTCAAGCATTGTTTTAAGTTCGTTGAACTTATCGATAAACAAGGTCATCTGCTCTAAAAGAGCCGCCTTATTCGCAACGAATAGCTCACTCAACATAATGTCGTTAATGCGTGCAATACGGG
>JAFPAK010000077.1 GCA_017390825.1 Clostridia bacterium | reverse complement strand
ATAAGACCAACGATATATTTACGGAGTGCGAGCACATCCTTACCGTTTACATTGCCATCGTCATTTACATCACCGATAGTTGCATCCGGAAGCGGATTGCCTTCAAAATCACAAACTACACCCTCTGCATTGATCGGATAGCCGTATTCATCACGCTTGATGTCAAGACCGTCACCGTACGGACCTTTAGCCTCACCTGTATTAGTCTCAGGCTCGTCTGCGTATGGATCAGTAAGCGACCAGAGATAGTTCAGATCTTCCTTTGTTTCCCATGACCAAGCTTCGGGATCGAACTCAACTGCCTCGCCCTTTTCAGGTGCACCTTCACCGTAAACATAAACAGGTGAGCACTCGATCTCAAAGTCGCCAAGACCTGATTCGCCGAGTGAGTTAGCCGGGTTAGCATAGTTCATTGCACCGACAAGTACCTGATATACGATAAACCAATCAAACTCTTCAAAGTCAGCTGCGCTGAGCTTGTATTCTGTATCTTGGCCTAACTTTGTCTGCCATTTCTGGAGATATACATTACCCTTGTAGATCTCGCCGGGCTCATCATCATAACCGCATATATAGTAGATACCGATACGCATTTCTGCGCCGTTCTTCTTGTAATACTCAACTTCTGTTGTCTTAGGATCATCCTCTGTGGTTGCATAGCAATCGATAATATTGCAGGTCCAGCCAAAGAGACCTTCACCGTCAAGCGCAGTATAAACAAGATCCTCAGCTTCGGCAGCTGCTGCCTTATCATAACCAAAGGTATACAATATCTGCTTCTGCTTACAGAAGGAGCTCTCCTTCATTGTAATATAACCGCCGGATGTGTAAGTAACCTCTTCGGGCCACTCTCCGTGTGTGTAATTACGGGTGAGAGGCGTAAATTTGATAATGGGCGATGTTTCATCAGCAGATACACCCATTGATACGGCACAAATGCCGAAAAGCATAACAACGGAAAGTATCAGACTGATAATTTTCTTTGTTGATTTCATTTTTCAAACCTCCATGTAAAAATTTTGCTAACGCAATGAAATTATATCATAAAATCACAGTAAATTCAATAAAAAACAATTTTGATACAGTCGTGAAAATTACAGAAATTTAGTATACAGATTTAGCAAAAATGTCAAAAAAATACGGTTTAGCGTAAATTCCGCTAAACCGTATAAATTTTTAATTCAGCTATTAAAGCTCTACAAGACCGATGATAGCTTTACGGAGCTGGAGTACATCCTTACCGTTGATATTGCCGTCATAGTTGCAGTCAGCAGCATCAACATTGATATCTGCTTCGCCTATAAGACCAACGATATATTTACGGAGTGCGAGCACATCCTTACCGTTTACATTGCCATCGTCATTTACATCACCGATAATTGCATTCGGAAGCGGATTGCCCCAGAAGTCGCAAACTTCGCCGTCTGCATTGATCGGACAGCCGTATTCATCACGAAGGATGTCAAAACCTGTTGCGTAGGGGCCCTGAGCTTTGCCTTCATTTAATACCGGTTCCTCAGCATAAGGATCAGTAAGCGGCCATATGCTGTTTCTTTCTTCTGTTGTTTCCCATGACCAAGCTTCGGGATCAAACTCATAAGCTTCGCCCTTTTCAGGTGCGCCTTCACCGTAAACATAAACAGGTGAGCACTCGATCTCAAAGTCACCGAGACCTGATTCGCCGAGTGAGTTAGCCGGGTTAGCATAGTTCATTGCACCGATAAGTACATTGTAGATAATGAACCAGTCAAACTCTTCAAAGTCAGCTGCGCTGAGCTTGTACTCTGTATCCTCGCCCAACTTTGTCTGCCATTTCTGGAGAGATACAGAACCTTTGTAAATCTCATCGGGCTCATCATCATAACCGCAGATGTAGTTGATGTTTACACGCATTTCTGCGCCGTTCTGCTTATAATACTCAACTTCTTCTGTCAGTGGATCATCGCTAGTTGTAGCGTAGCAATCGATAATATTGCAGGTCCAGCCAAAGAGACCTTCGCCATCGAGAGCTTCGTCAACGAGCATATACGAATTCAAAAGTGATTCAGTATCCCAACCGATATTGTACAATACCTGTTTCTGCTTACAGAAGGTGCTCTCCTTCATTGTAATATAGCCACCGGTTGTGTATGTTATCTCTTCCGGATACTCACCGTAGTTGTACTGACGCTGGAGAGGTGTGAATCTGATAGCAGTTTGTTCTTCATCAGCAGATACGCCCATTGATACGGCACAAACACCGAAAAGCATAACAACGGAAAGTATCAAACTGATAATTCTTTTTGTTGATTTCATTATTAAGTTTCCTCCATATAAAAATTTGCCTTTAAAGCAACATTATTATACCATGCTGAGAATTTAATTGCAATGTTAAAATAAAGCATATTGCAAAGTTTGTACAAAACATATATTTTGCACCGCTTAGGTTGGTCAATTTGCCGAAAACAAAATACGGTTTAACGCTAAAGAGCGCTAAACCGTATAAAGCGTGTCGAAATTTATGCAATGGATATTAAAGCTCTACAAGACCGATGATAGCTTTACGGAGCTGGAGTACATCCTTACCGTTGATATTGCCGTCATGGTTGCAGTCAGCAGCGTCAACATTGATATCTGCTTCGCCTATAAGACCAACGATATATTTACGGAGTGCGAGCACATCCTTACCGTTTACATTGCCATCGTCATTTACATCACCGATAGTTGCATCCGGAAGCGGATTGCCTTCAAAATCACAAACTACGCCCTCTGCATTGATCGGATAGCCGTATTCATCACGCTTGATGTCAAGACCTTCGTAGTACGGGCCGTCAGCAGTGTAGGTTGTTTCGGTTGCTTCGTCAGCCATAGGATCGTTGTGAGCATAAAGTACATTTCTCTCTTCTGCTGTTTCCCATGACCAAGCTTCGGGATCAAACTCAACAACCTCGCCCTTTTCAGGAAGCTCCTCACCGTAAACATATATAGGTGAGAACTCGATCTCAAAGTCACCGATACCTGATTCGCCGAGTGAGTTAGCCGGGTTAGCATAGTTCATTGCACCGATAAGCACTGTGTCAACTTTAAACCAGTCAAACTCAAGGAATACGGTAGCATCCATCTTATGTACAGCTGTACCGATACCCTGCCATTTCATAAACGACAGTTCGCCCTTGTAAACCTCATCGGGCTCATCATTATAACCATATGTGTAATAAATGTTGCAGCGGACAGCGGCAGCATTTTGCTTGTAAAGCTCTACCTCTTCTGTCAGCGGATCATCTGCTGTGGTTGCATGGCAGTCGATAACATTTACCTGCATTGCAAGGACGCCTTCATGGTCATCATCATTAGCCATCTCAATAGCTTCCTCGGCAGCAGCGACGATATTATTATCATATGCCACTCTGTAGCTTACCTGCTTCTGTTTGCAGTAGCTTTCTTCTTTCATTGTAACATAACCACCAGATGTGTTGATTACGTCTTCAGGCCACTCACCATTTGCATACCAACGTGTGAGAGTCGTCATTTTAATAGTCGGTGCTTCTTCATCAGCCGATACGCTCACAGATACAGCGCAAACGCCAAAGATCATGATTACAGAAAGTATCAAGCTGATAATTCTCTTTGTTGATTTCATTATTAACTTTCCTCCATATAATAGTTTTGCTTCTATAGCGAAATTATTATACCATATTAAAAACCCCGTTTTCAATTGAAAACGGGGCTGTTATTAAAGTTCGTATAAAATGTAAATCATTGACTTTGCCGATTATACAGTTTATCTAAAAAATGAGCTTAAACTGTGTTAATTCGCAAAAAAATAACTTTGCAATTTTCTGCCGAATGATCTATTCTGCGTTATATACCTCCGGACGCAATATGCCCACATACGGGAGATTTCGGTATTCTTCATCATAATCAAGCCCGTAGCCGACAATGAATTCATCAGGAATAACATATCCTTCATAGTCAACAGATATATCTATTTTTCTGCGGTCAGGCTTGTTGAACAACGCACAAAGCTTAAGGCTTTCGGGATTTTTATGGCGAATAACATTCATTGTGTGATACAGCGTGTTGCCGGTATCAAGAATATCCTCAACAACTACAACATCGTAGCCGGTGAGATCCTGCTTTTTAAGGTCAAGCCCTATTTTGATAGTACCTGAAGTGGTTGTACCGGAGCCGTAGCTTGATGCCTGCATAAAATCTATCTCACATGGCATATTTATCTCACGAAGAAGATCTGCAAAAAAGCAGACAGAGCCTTTTAATATACAAACCATCAAAAGCTTATTGCTTGAATTTTTGTGATCATCAGTGATCTGCTTGCCGATTCTTTCGGTAGCCTCTTTCAACTGCTCGGCGGTATAGAAAATCTCTTTTATCTCT
>JAFPAK010000007.1 GCA_017390825.1 Clostridia bacterium | reverse complement strand
ATCCAGTGGGTATTTTTATGCTTATTTTAAGTCTGTGTTTTCAGAGTCCATGCATACGCAGACGTACCAGTAATATCCGTCATACATAACGCCAACCGCCATATAGGTGTACTTGGAGCTGCCTACATACGACCAGTGTCCTTTGCTGTTTCGGAAACCGTTTGCTATGGAGTAGGCTATTTCGTCAGCCGTGCCACCCCAATTACCTTTGCCGATGGCTTCGCGCACATTGGCGGTATAATAATTTTCCTCGCCTTCGATACCGTAAAGTAACCAATCCACATATTCGCCGTACTGCAAGGCTTCGGCAGCGGCTCTTTGGTCGGTGGTGTCGTGTGCGAAGTTTGTTTTTAATTGTGTGCATCGGTATTTACTGTATTCTGTCAGACCGGGGATGACCGTTGCGGTGACATCACCCTGCTCGGTGCGGAACTGATTTATGTATTCTGCGACCTTCTGTGCCACTAAATCCGCACTCGGTTTTGGTGGAATTATAATTTCTTCTGTAGGCGGATCGTCCGTTTCCACTATGGTGATGCATCCGTTTTCCTCGGTGTTTTCCGCCGCCGATGGCTCAGTCTGTTTTTCCGTTGCCGTAGGTTTGGGTTCTTCCGTTGGCTTTGACGTTGTTGTAGGCGCTGTGGCGGTCGTGTTCGGCTCGGTTGCCTGATCCGTACTCTCATCTGTCGGTTCTACCGCCGCCACAGGCGGTGGTTTTTCGGTTGGTACTTCTGTTATTATCGTTTCCGATACCGTTGTCGGTGGACTCTCGGTAGGCGGTGGTGCGGTGTTGCCACCGCATCCCACCATACTCACAAGCAACCCACAGCAGAGAAGAAGGATAATAATTTTCTTCATATATCCTCGACCTCCTCCAAGCCTTGCATTACTTCCACCATTATGCGCGTTGCGAGGATAAATCCCGAACTGAATGCCTCACGCTCGGTGATGCAGGACAGTTCACTTGTGCAGTCCTTGAACTTTTCAAAGGTTTCTTTCTGCTTTTCTGTTAGCCCTGCCGTCAGTTCTTCCTCGTTTTTGCATATCAGCTTGACGAGTTTATCTACTCTCGTTCCTCGCTTAATGTACCTTTCATGCGGACTGATGTTGCCATAATATAAATCTTCAAGTGTTGTCACGTGCGTTGCACCTCCTTTTGCAACACAAATACATATCACAACACTTTCTACAAGTCCAGCATTTTTTGATAAAAATGCACCCTGCGGATTCCACAGGGTGCATTTGTTTGCATAACTTACATTGTAGGTGGCGGAATAGGTTTCCGTCACCGCCTTTGGGTTTGGTTGAGTCTGTGCGTACAAAGGGCTACGCAGGCTCTTGTTTATTTAGTTGTTCTCACAAGGCAGGACGAAAATCCTGCCTTGTTTTGTTTCAGAGTCTGCCGTCGCAGGCTCCCCGTTATTTAGTTTGTTGGTTGTTTTTTACTCGGTTTCTTCTCCCATAACTGTGATAGACTTATCATATCGTTAATCTTTAATATAATTCATCTCGTCATGACCGACCCCGATCGGGCATCCCGTCATCCACGGCTTGACCCGGGAGCTCTTTGTGAGCAGGTAGGCGGCCAAGCCATCCTGCCCTATAAATTAGTTAATCCTTAAATGTGATAGACTTGAAAGTATAGCCTTTCCATTGATTACCGTCCGTCACTTCATCCTGCTTGTTACTATGCAGAACCAAATCAACTTTGGTAGAATAATTCTGACTTTCTACATTGAAGTGGCTACTACCATTGAAGGT
>JAFPAK010000006.1 GCA_017390825.1 Clostridia bacterium | reverse complement strand
GAGGTTGAGCAGTTTGCCACTTCCCCTGTTTTTTCTAATTTTTCAAGGGAATTTCGCACCTGTTTGACGGTCAAACCTGTTTCTGTGGATAGTGATTGCAAACTTGTGATAAAGCTACCTCTTTTTATCTCGACTCCTCGCCAATTAGCGTCGGTGTGATTGGCTTTCAAAATGCAGTGCACAAACAAATGAGCCGTGTTAACATCAGTGTACCATTCCCAGTTTAATATATCTCGGTAAATGACAATGAATCCACCTAAATCACTCATTTGACACCTCTAAAATCAAATTTTTTGCATCATCTAAACTGCGAACGATTTTGTACTTAAATCCCAGTTCTTCGACACGCTTTTGAAATGCCCTCTGCTGTTTGCTCTGCCGCCCTGTGGGTGTTTTTACTTCAATGAATATAGTTTTACCGCTCCTTTGAAAAAGCGTTAAATCAGCCTCTCCAGGCAGTCCTATATTGATAGGATTTCCATTGATTGTAAGAAACGTGCCGACATTATTACGCCTAACTATTCCAGCCTTCGATAGCTCTGCACGGATAGCGTCTTGCAGTTTCGTTTCTTCGTTTTTCACCACCGAGCCACCCCCTTTGCTTTTGCTGATAGTACACCCAACCGGGCTTATAGCCTTTCATTTTTGCGTACGCTTTAAGCTCCTCAACCGTCTGACATTCGGCAGGAGTTAAGTAGTATTTAACCCTATTTTTTGTGCTGTCAAGCTTTATAAGGTCTGTATCGACCTTTTGTTTGTCATGCTTTTCAAAGTCAAATTCCGTGCCGCAGATCGGGCAAACTCTTGTGCTTATCGGCACTGCTGCATAGCACATCTTACAGACTTTCATCGGCTGTTCGCTTTCGCTTTTTTTGTGTGGGTGTCCCTCTAAAAGCCATTCCCTTTCCCGATCCGGAAAACCAAAACGACCGATATTGTTGACGTGATCTATGATTATCGCACGCTTTCCCGGTTTATACCGCATACATCTCATAGACTGCTGAGTGTACAAAATCAGCGACTTCGTAGGACGTAAAAGAATGACGCATTCGCAGTCGGGTACGTCAAAGCCCTCGGAAACAATATCGACATTGCAAAGTATTTTAATTTTACCTTGCCTGAAATCTTCTATCGCCTGTTCTCGTTCCCTCTGCGGTGTAGTTCCGTCAATATGCGCTGACGGTATTCCGTTTGCAGTAAAATTTTCCGCTGTTCTTCTCGAAAATTCCACGGTCGGAAGATAGCAAATAGTTTGCTTTCCGTCTGCGATTCTTCGATAATGTTTAATTACATCACCGTAGATTTTAGTTTTGTTTTTTTCAAAAAATCCTGCGACTTCAGACTGTATAAAATCGCCGTTTCGGGTATGGAATTTCGGCATTTCAACAGCAGGAGCGTAATAGTCATACGGTGCTAAATAGCCGTTATCTATCAGCCATTTAGCCGTTACACCCTCGATTAATATGTCATTTACATCTTGCAAGCCGGACCCGTCTATTCTTTCCGGCGTCGCTGTCACACCTATTCGGGGAACGTCTGAAAAATAATTGTAAATGTGTTTATATGATTTAGCTAAAGAATGATGATTTTCGTCTGTTATTATCAGCTCGGGTTTCCGAGTTGATTTAACGTGTCGTGTGAGCGTTTGAACCATAGCGATTTCGCAAAAATCCATTTTAACGCCGTAACGAACGAATGTTGAAAATATCTGCCTTACCAACTCTTGTCGGTGCACTAAAAACAATACATCTTTATAGTTTGCAGTGTATCGCCGTGCGATTTCCGCAAGGATAATGGACTTACCGCCGCCGCAAGGCAGTACAATACAAGGGGCTTTATAGCCGTTATCCAATGCAGAAAAAAATCGTTCGATAAGGTCTTTTTGATAGTCTCTAAGCTCCATTTTTAAAACGGCAGATCATCAGGAGCAGGAGTTTCAAGCGGCACAAAGTTGTTATTCGGTACATAGTTATCGTTATCACTGGGTGATAGATATTTCGGGTTCGGCAGGGTAAAATCGCCGTTTTTGAGTGCATCAAGCGTGATGACCTGATAAGGCTGTGCTGTCATACCTGTCATGCCGTTGTAGCTCCATTCTTGCTCACGGAATATCATTCCGACCTTACAGCCTTTGAGAGCTGCGCCGTCCCAGTCTTTTGAAAAGTCAATACGCAGGTTATTGCTCTGCTTTATGCGTTCAAGTGTAGTTTTCATGCGCTTTTTGTTGCTGTCATCGTACTGCCCGCCGTTTGGATACCACAAGCGGAGAACGCCCTTGTATTTTGCTTTATCGGGGTAAGACCTTTTCTCAGCTTTAAATTTATCCATATAATAGTTTGCGTATTCACCGTTTGAAATATCAAACAGAATACAAAGCTGATCGCCTGTTTTGTCGCTTTTCTCCTCTGCCCTACTTATGGTGATTTCGTACGCCCCAGCAGGGAGTTTAACGGAGTCTGTATACTCGGGAATGTTGTTGTAGTCGGGTAATCCTTTCATTTCTAAAACCTCTCTTATTATTAAATTTCATAATATTTTCTTATCGTATCATCAACAAACTTTAAGTCATTGTCAATGACTTTGTCTGTAAACATTTCTTCGGGTGACTTTGTGATGTCATTGCCATCTGTGTTCGTGAGAAAATGATGCCCTTTTTCGTCTGTAAAACAGCGCAGGCATATAGTCACCATTCCCTCGACACAGACTTTTTGCTCAAGCAATTTGCCGAGCATTTTAAGCTTTGTGTTGCCATAATCGTCAGTTTCATCGTGCATAATAATATATACAATTACGTCTTTTGGCAGATCTGTTTTGATGAACTCAAACAAGTTCCAAAACTCGTAGCCGATACGATTGTACAAGTCGAAAACATCGCCGCCTGTTTTTTTCTTCGAATTTCCCCGCATAAAAATGTTGGTCAAAATATAGCCTGCGTCATCGATGATGGCGGCTTTTGTAGGCATTTTTTTCAAGCCTGCTTTGATTTTTTCGGCGTCGTCGGATTCATATATATATTTAAACTTCTTGCGGAACGGTAAATATTTTCGCTCAACATTTACTAAAAAAATCTCGTCTTCGGCAAACTCTTTCAGGCTGCGGCTCTTTCCACTCCCCGATTTGCCGTAGATCAGTACGGGCATACCCATTAATAGCACCTCACTTTATCATTTTATGATAACCGAAACGGACTTTTCAAGCCACGCTCCGGGGAGTTTTTCACCGTTTTGTAATGCATTTTTGACCGCTGTTTTGCTTAACGTCTGTTTAATTGACGTGTTTATAAACCTGTCTTTATGCTGTTCTTTTGCCCAGTTCAAAAACGCTGTTTCATCGGTAAAATGCGCTTGTTCGGCATTGTTTTTTAAAGTTAGCTTTGCCCTCGGACGGTCGATTTTTGTCTTTTTGATTCTCTGCATATTCTCAACCAGCATTTTTTTCAGGCGGGTAATGAGGTTCTCTTTGACCTGTTTTCTTCTCTTTAAAGCCTCAATCTCTTTGTCTATCAGGTCTACATCTCCATTAAGGCTTTTAATGTAGCAAGCTATGTTCTCGACTTTTATGTCAAACTCGTCCTCAATGCCTTCGAGCGTGTCAAAATATGCCTCAATCTCTTCGTCTGTCAAGTCTTCTGCGTTGTCAAATGTGTCAAACAACGCCCTATAATTTGCCGAAATGTTGTATATACTCATTCCTCGTATACCTCTCTTTCTGCCGTTTTTTTACGAACACAGCTGTCACAATACCACTTTTCTGTATAGCCGTTGTAGTAGCACTCTTCACCCTCGTATATCTCCGTACCGCAGGTATCGCAGTGATACAGCGGCGATTCATCACCCGGAGTAAAGTTGTCGTACGCTGTTTGTGCAGCGCCTAATCCTTTTATTTCGTAGCTCATTCTTGACATCCTTTCTTTTTTCTGATAATATTTTAGTATGATTTATTTTCTTTCCGCCCCCGTAAAGTTGCCGCTTTTGGGGGCGGTTTTTTTATAAGTAGTCTACACCGATATAGTCCAGCACCTTCGCCCAGCCGAACCAATCACCATCATCGTCTTGAACTAAGTGATACATTAACCTTTCCCACTGCTTTGGGTCACGTTCGCGGAGCAGATCAAAACGGTGAGGTCGCTTTTCAAGGTGGATTCCAAATCCGCACATTGAGCAACCTGTTCTTTGCGCCTTTGTTGTTTTGAGTTCTCCGTTATCTTCCTTGACTATTTCGCCGTAGATTGACGGTATAATACTTCCAGGCATTTCAAAATTCGGTTTTAAGCGTCCGCTTTTTATTCCATCTTTGTACAGTTGCTCTTTGATTTCTGATTTATACAAATCATCCATTTCAAGAGCAAGTTTCAAAAGGTCTTGCCGGTTAAAAATAGCAAACGGACAACTTCTGATAGAAGTTTTGCCCCAGTAGTTACAGCCATGCATTTTCAGTACTTTCTCTCTTCTGCCGCCCTCGCTTGCCATGAGTCCGAGAAATGGTACGGAATGATGTTCTTTAGCCCATTTGTCGCAAGGCTGTTCTTTGAGGTAATAGCAGCATTTTGCGGACACTTGAAAGTCAGGAGTACCATAATTTGTACCTTCAGTTTCATTTTCATAGCCACCGAACAATTCAAGCCATTTCTTGGCTATTTTCATTCTGCTGTTTTTCTGATAACCTCCGTAAGCACCTGTTTCGCCTGTGATGATAGCGTGTCTTACGGTTTTGTTTTTGTCTGTTGGATGCTGCAAGGTTTCGATTTTTGTGGCAATTTCTTTAGACAACACCGGAAAACCAAACTGTTCTATGACGCTTGTTTTGGTGTACATCTTCTTTTCGCCGTTTTCGTCTTTGTAAGTCATAGGCTTGACGCATTCAATGCCCAGTGCTTTATGTACTCTTATAATGCTTGGGTCCTCAAGGTAACTGGCAGATATACCCGGTACAGAACCGCACGGGATATAATTTCTGTATGCGTTAAACATCGGGGAATAGTTTATAAACAAGTATAAAACTATGCTGTCAAGTCCGCCTACGGAAACATGATAGTTGTAGCCTTCCTGATCGCATTTGCGGTAAAAATCAATAACACGACTCAATGCGTGGTATTTCTTTTGCGGGTAGGGCATTTTTTGATTATCCATAAAACGCTGTATATGTTCTTTAGTGTTCTCCGCTTGCATTTTTTCTAAGACGTTCATTTTTTCACTCCTCCATGTCAACCATACCGAAATGATACGGCTCATCGTCATAGCTTTCCGTATCCTGCAAAGCAAGGTCTACAAGCTGTTTAGCTTTATGTGCGTCTTTACCGTCTGCAATGTTCACGGTTATTGCCGTTTTGCCGTCTGCTGTTCTCAACTGTACAAAACCCTGCTCTGGTTCGTCGGGCGGGGTGATCCACGTTTCTTTCAGCTTTTTTAAGCTTTTTACAAATCCTTCTAATAGGTTCATTTTTGTTTCTTCCTTTCTTGTCTTATCCCCACTGCTCAGCCATTGCTTTGGCTATGCCGGGGAAGGTTTTCGCCTTTGTTTTGCTGTCACGGAACTTCATCCCGGTATTGCTCCTCTCATTCCCGTGTGCGTCTTTGCTGCCGCCTGATACCCATGAGCAAATAGGCTTTACAGTATTCGTTGGTTGTAAGTTCGGTAAATTTTTAAGCCATAAACAAGTCTTTTTGCTGTAAGGTTCTCCGTGTTCATAAGGCTGTATTATCTGAGTGTAGGGCGGCAATCCAAAAATGCGTGTCGGTATAGGGTTTTCAACCGCTATTTTGTCGCAGTCTGCTTCGAGAAACTTCATAAAAAAGTCTTTTGCTTCCAAACCTTTCTCATAGCGTTTTTGGTTCAGCTGACCTTTCTTCGGGTACAGTCTGCATGCGCCTGCATTGCTTAAATATGTACACGGCGGGTGAGCAATAATCATGTCCCATCTATAAACAATATGTGTTTCCCCGTCCATCGTGCTGAATTTTATCCCGCCAAACTCTTTATAAAATCTCGGATTAAGAACTCTCAGCACATCGCCCAATATATGCCACTCAGGGTGACCGCCTGACGGTTCTTGTATATCACAGCTGTATGCTTCGTGCCCACGCTCTCGAAAGGCTGTACAAACTCTTTGCGATTCTTCACACGCAATTAATACTTTCACTTCTTCTTCTCCTTATACTCGCATATCGGACAGATGTACACGGGGTAGTTGTCTTTCTTGCTTACATTCCACTCCAACCCGCATTTACGGCATATACGATACCTGCAGCCGGGGCGGCGGTTTGTCTGCTTAGTCACTCTCGATCACTCCGTCCGGGTTGACTTTTTCACGCTCAAGCTTAACGCCAAGTTCATCAATTACGACTCTGTCAAGATGATTCCAAAACATCACGTCATCTCGGTGTTCTGTCAAAGTCCGGTTTATGCTGTTAATAATTTTCATTAGCCGACCTTTGCCAAATCCAAACTCACGGTTCAGCGTATAACATATAAGCTTGTAAAATCGCCGTGTAAAACCGTGCTGCTGCTCTTGAAGCTTTTCCTTTGCCGCCATAGCTGCGACTTTTTCTATGTACTTTTGCTCCTTTTTCGATGGCAGTATTCTCGCTTTCACTCTTTCAGCACCCCCGCATTTTTCAGCTTTTGCAGCTTTAACAGGTGCTTTTCTAGCAAATCCATTTTTTATTCCTCCTAAAGTAACATTGATACGTCAATGTTCAAAATCTCTGCTAACTTCTTTGCCTCTCCCGGCGTGAAATTAAACCGTTTGTTTTTGCTGTACATTTTGTTATAAATGGCTTTCCTGCTTATGCCCAGCAATTCAGCGACCTTGTCGATCGTCAACCCACGGTTGATAATCAACAATTTCAATTCATCTACGTTTATGTTTATCACTCCTTAAATTTTTTAGCCTGCCGACTGCTTTGAATCTGTCGGGTGTAGCTTTACAGGACTTTCGCCCTGCCGTCAGCGTTAAGCTATTCAACACAATTTTTCGATATCTGTCGCATGATCCCAATCACACATCGTATCTTCGAACTCATCGTCCTCGTGCCCTTCGAGGATTCCAAAATACGCCATATAAACGTTTCCTTCTTCGTCTTCTGCACTTGCCTGATACATCTGTGTGCCGGCATTCCAATATGCTTCCTGTGTAAGCATATACTTTTTCCCTTTAAAATTTGTTGTACTATAATCAGTCATTGTAATTACCTCATCTTTCCGCCTTTCGGCTGTTTTGTTTCTGCATATATATTAACATATATTTATATATATGTCAACACTATATG
>JAFPAK010000076.1 GCA_017390825.1 Clostridia bacterium | reverse complement strand
TCACAATAACACTAATGATTTTTATCTTTGAGATAGGTGTGTTTTCAAAGTACGTAACCCACTATGACACTTTCAAGCCGAATGTGTCATTTTTTATATAAAAAGAAATTGGGAGAAACTTCTTTACGAAGTGTCTCCCAAGGTGTTCTTTTTTGTTAATGCTTTGATGGTTTTATTCTTATAAGTAGTCCCTCAGCCGTTTTGACTGTATCAGCAACCGCAAACATTGCAAACGGTATCATGCAGAAAACATAGGGATAGATATATTGACTTTTTCCTTCCCACAAGGTGTGGAAAATAAGTCCACCGATAAAAAACAAAAACATTATCTGCCAACCGTCGTGCTTGCTTGCGTGCTTATATACAAACAGGAACGAAAATGCCCATATTATAAGGCATAAGAACTTACTGAAGGTTGCAAGAGCATTTTCAGCATTCTTGCCGTTGTAGATCGACTGTAGAAGCTCAGTGTGCGTATATTGATTGCAACTTTCAAGGGGACCGCTCCATACCGATTGATACATCGGCTCGCACCATTGCGAAATAGTTTTATCTCTAAAGAAAACAAATGCTTTTACAGGTTCGTTCTTGATTTTTTCAAGATTTTCAATTACTTTTTCTTTTCCAAGCTCTGCTGCAGCTTGGCTATCATAACCGGATTCGGTATATGCGCTGTAATTGAAACCGTTATACCATCCTGGTGCACGTACATTATTATCAATATCGGTTCCCATTGCAACCCATAATATAGATGGCGTCCCTTCGTTTAGCTGTGTGCCGGACAAAGATTCATATACGCAGATAATAATATTGCTCGGCAAAATAAGGCACAGTATCATTGCTGTAACCGCAGCAATATGCTTGATATTTACCTCTTTTAAAAGTTTCAATACAAGGTATATTATTATTGCTACGACACCGATCATATAGTTCTTTTTGAATACAACAGAGCATGCGGCACAAAGCATCATACCGATAAAATTAATCAGCTTTCGGTTATTAGCGTACTTTATCGTGTTGTAAAAAGCGACTATCATAAAGAAAAATCCGGGGATAAGCCCGTATGCAAACATAATATAGAAAAACTGCGGAAGAAATGCGAAAGAAACGGCAACGGTAAGCAGATTTACGCTTTTACTTTTGAATAATTGATCTGCAATCTTATAATTGAAGAAATTAATACCTAACACGAAGAAAAAGTTCACTAAAAAGTTAAATGCGGTATTTTCACTGAACTGCATCAGCAGTTGATCATAAAGCATCAAACCCGATTGATGCGGATATCTGTGTATGTATCCGCCGACTTGCATTGTTGAGTAGTCACCGCCCAGCACTGCTTTGGCTGCTGAAAATGTGGTGCTTGCATCAGCACGGATATTACTGTCACAGTTAAATATCAGATACAGTGCGAATAACGTATACATAACCGACAGCAGACAAAATAAGCCTTTTTCATTGATCTTACTAATGTACTTTTTAAAATTTGCTGCTGCAAAGATCAGCACAGCTGCGACTGCTATCATTATAATACTCTTGACTATGTGATATGATATTGTTACCTTTTCGTCGCTGTCGTAGCCTACCACGGAATTAAACATAAAGTTGAGCAAGAATATTAGACCTGAAAAAATACATGCGAAAAAGCTTATTGCTGTATTACTGAATTTATAAAGAACATTTGAAATATTTTTCATAATATATCTCCTTTTAAATTAATGTCTACAGTATAATGCATTTGGCCGAAAATATCAATATACTTTAATATACATTGAAAGCATTTTTT
>JAFPAK010000075.1 GCA_017390825.1 Clostridia bacterium | reverse complement strand
CTGGTTCTTCATGTATAAAAAATAGCTTTCAAATGATAGAGTACATAAATAATTAAAAAATAAGTTGTGAAAGAAGACTGAAAGACTCGGTGTGAACATATGTGACTTTTTCTTATGTTGGAGTGTTCCTTACAGAGTTGTCAGATATACTACCTTTTAAAAATGTAAAATAGTGCAACTTGGTGATGTGCAGATGCATGTCAGTTGAGTTGCACTTTTTTTATACTTTTGTGCATGTATAATTATGACAATCAGAACCGCTGAAAGATATCTGTTGCTGGAAAGAGGAAAAGAAACAGCAAGGAGAGTGCTTAAGGAAGAACAGAAAAATCATTTATATCTTTCCGATGACGAATACAGGAGAGTGTTGCAATCACTTATCCGTTTGAAGAACAGCCTGATAGCACAAGGCAGATACACCGACGGGGGCGACGATGTTCTCTGCAAGGTGATTTCTGCCAAGAAAAGAAAGCTCAAAATCAAATATATCTGAATACGAGAAGAGACCGCCTACTCTTTTGTAAGCGGTCTTGCTTATTGAGATATAGTTAGTCAAACCGGATATTTATCGTTCTAATACAAATTCTTGAACCGGACTTCCAAATTCCTCTGTTAACTTTCCTTCTGTGAATCCTATTTTCTTATAGAATGCTCTTGCAGCTCTACCTTCGGGTACTCCATCTCGATAAGTCGTAACAAATACGTCCCTCTGAGAATCCATCTTTGTCAGCATAAAAGATACCATCTTCTCGGCTACATGCTGTCTGCGGTGTTCAGTATCAACTGCTAAAAAACAAATCTCATTGTTTTCGCAGGAAAATAATAGAGTTCCAACGATTTCACCTTGCTCTTTTGCACAAATTGCAGAAGCTTTATTCATAAAGTCTAAAACAGTATTCTTGTGTTCATTCAAGGCTTCCTTTGTTTCAAGACCGGGAAAAGCATCTTTTACCTTTTCCACAAGGCTCATCCAACTATCAATATCTTGTTTTGTTCCCAGTTCAATTAACATTTCCTTCACCTCACAAATCCCGATTTAACGCATACAAGCATTTACAAATTTCATTGGTACATCCATTCTTTCTGCTACTTGCTCCGGTGTCATGCCACTATCCAAAAAGCGTTGACAAACCACTTTTATGTTTTCACCAATCTCAATAATATGCTTATCTGGATCATAAATTCTAACCACTCGCTGTCCCCATGAATGTTCTTTGATAGGATGAACGTATTCCACATCATATTTTTTCAATCTGTCTGTAAATTTATCAAAATTATCTTCCTCAAAATAAACCTCAGAACTATTGCTTCCAAATGAAATATCATCTGTACCGATAAATTCTTGCCACGTCTCAAGTGTTTGCAGTGCTAATCCACCCGTCAAGGTCTTATTTGCACCAAAATCCATAATCACATGAAGTCCAAACACATTTTTATAAAATTCTACAGACTTATCAATATCTGTTACCACCAGCATGGGATTCTTTATTTTCATCAGTTAAAACCTCCGTCAAATTCCAGTTTGTCTTTCTCTTGTTTTCCAATTATACATCATGATTATGAGACTTTCTACCCGCCGTCTATTGACATCAAATAATTTGAAATACGGCTGTATAAATACAACTCATATTATTTCAGCGGAAAACAAATATCAATTTCCATATAGCCGTTTTCTTCAACTTTGCGATATATGTCAAAAACAGGTCGTTCGTCAATGTGGTTGCCTGTTTTTGAAAGCCATCGGCAAAAAACACCTTGATATACCATATACAGCATTTGCGGATAGCCCTTGAAATGATACACTGCATATTTACCGCCTGCGAAAGTGTGTGTCAGAATATTTGGGTTATCTTTAAGAGCCGGATGATTTGGCGAGATAGTTTGACACATCTCATACATACAACAGTTTTCATCTGTTATTGAAGGGTCATCTACTGTGGATTCCAGATACAGCGTGTCAGCCGATGACAAGTGCTCGTATTTATTTATAAATGTACACCATTCGTCAGGCAGATTATTATAGTTGCCTTTTTTACGCTCATATAATACAAAAAAGCTGTCCAACTCCTCAACGGTTATCAGATTTTCCGTATCTACCAATTCATCAATAGATATTCCGTGCGAAAATGAGCATTGCTCTGCCAACTGTTCACTGACATTGCGAAAGTTTGCAGGTGTAATGTTGAGATGTCTTTTGAAGACTGTGGCAAAATTTGACGAGGAGTATCCGTAATCAACTCCGATTTCGGTAATGCTTTTATCTTTTTCAACCTTTAATCTCCATGCGCTTCTTTCAATACGGGTGCGCTTAATAAACTGATACAGAGCTTCGTCGGTATGCTCCTTAAACATTCTCATAAGATGATATTTAGAATATGAGCAATGCCTGGCAACATCATCAACAGTGATTTCATTGTCTATGTTGTCAAAAATAAAGTCAATTGCTTTGTTTATCACGGAATTTTGAATTGTAACTATGCTGTTTTCTTCCACAGTCATCACCTGCCCTCACACAATTTCTTTTGCTTATTTATCAAGAATAACGAAACAACAGCCGTTAAAATCTCTGTTGCAGGAGCAACAAACCATACGCCTGTCATACCCCAAAGAGCCGGGAATATGAATGTAAACGCCAATAGGAGAACAACACCCCTAAGAGACGATATGATTGCGGAGCTTAATGCGTCTCCGCAGCCTGTAAAATACATTGAATTTATCACGTCAAAGCCCATAACTAAAAATGTTGCGGCATAAATGCGAAATCCGCTTGCCACCATATTTGCAACAACATCGCTGCAACCGAACATTGCGGCATAGGAGTTACCGAAAACCGAAAAAGCGACAGCAAAAAGCAATCCGATTATCAATAAAATCTTATTTGTAACGCTGCGAAGTTCCATGGCAGTTTTTTGTTCGTTTGCACCCCAACAAATGCTGACAAGCGGTGTGAGTCCCTGACCGAAACCTATGGCTATCATACTGAAGCCGTAAACGGCAAAACCGAGTATGGTAAATGCGGCAACGCCCTGACTGCCAACATATTTCATAAGCACATAGTTGAACGCAAACATAGATATTGCACTTGCCATTTCGCCGATAAATTCAGAAGAGCCGTTGATGAGTGTTTCTTTATTTACTGATTTATCAAAACCGAACCGAGTAAAGTGAATACTTCTTTCAGGTTTCATAAAGTAAACGAACTGTACGGCAACCGTTATCGCCTGAACAATAAGAGAAGCTATCGCACTGCCCTCTACACCCATGCGCAATGCACCGACAAAAACATAGTCAAGCACGGCATTGAGAATACACCCGATAATGCCCACAAGCATACATACCTGAGGCTTTCCGTCCGTGCGGATAAACATTCCCAGTATCGTGCCCACAACCATAAGCGGATATGTAAACAGCATTATCTTATAGTATCCGTTAAAATACACGGACAATTCTCCGTCGGCTCGCAATACCGACAATATCGGTGTAAACAATACAAATATGATAACCGATGTGGCAATACAATAAACTGCCGATGTTATCATAGTTTGCGAAAACACTTCAGATGCTATTTTACTGTTTTGTTTCCCCAAAAGTCTGCCGGATATGACCGACCCACCCACGCCGACGCACAGTCCTATTCCAAGAAAGAAATACAGAATAGGCAAGCCTAAATTTATTGCCGCCAGCGCATTTTCACCCACATAATTTCCGGTAAAAAATGCGTCGGTAATTGTAATTGCTGTCTGCAAAAGCATTGAAATAATACTTGGGATGGAAAATTGCAAAATGAATTTCAGTTTGTTTTCTTTAATTTGATTTATGTCCATAACTACATCTCCTTTGATAATTCAATTATAGAGATGTAATTTCGATAATACTTCTAAATTCGTGCTATCTTTACAAATATTCAGATGCCCTTGTCATTGGTACAATCGATAAAAGTGAAATCAT
>JAFPAK010000074.1 GCA_017390825.1 Clostridia bacterium | reverse complement strand
GATTGTTATGGACATCGGCAAAAGTCCCATTACTCTTGGTGCGACATATAGCGGTAAAGATTCTGATGGCAATACTGTGTCCGGTAGTCATCTTTCTTCGAACATATATGTAATTACACATCGGGAGAACGGAGAAAAGACAACGAATACTATTGTCTTTGACGGACATCACGAAAATGCTCCGTTCAACGTGACACTTGATAATGTAAATATGGGAGCTACCCCGAAAAACCATAATCAAGCTCCGGGTAACTCCGGCGTGAACACCCCTACGGGAGGACAGATCACGATCAAAGCCCTTCAAAGCTCGATCAAAAAGGTTACGTTGGTATTAAAGGGCGTAAACCAAGTAAGAAATATAACATATTACAATGCAGGAGATACAAGCACCCCGCAGACAGTTGATTCCTATCTCAAAATTACGGATATTAACGGAGATGGTGCTGCTGGTGACGGTGTTGATGGCGGATCGCTGTATATTCCTTATAAAATCGAAACTGAGGCAGAGATTGAAGCCTTCGTTGCTACTAAAACGAACTACAATCACTGGAATGCAGGTATAGGTGGTATCGACTCCCAGTCACTTGTTCAGAATCTGCACATCGCAGGCGGTAAAATTCAGGTAGTGACCACTTTAGGTGATAACTGTACGGCGATTGGTGCAGGCGGTAACGGATACTGTGAGATGCTGATCTCAGGCGGTGAAGTAATTGCTCATTGTAACGGTACAGGTGCAGCTATTGGTGGCGGTATCGGTTGGAACGCAGCGGGCGGAAAATCAAACGTAACCATAACCGGCGGTAAAGTCTACGCAAAGAATCATAGTGAGATCGAAAGTGGAGATGAGTTGGTCGGTGGCGTTGCAATCGGCTCGGGAAGTTCCTTCCATGCCGCAGGTAGTGAAGGTATCGTTACAATTTCCGGCGGATATGTAGAGGCATACGGTACATTTGGTAATGGTATCGGTGGTGGCAACAGTTCCACTTCTGTCGGCGGCAAAGCGACGATAAGTATCACCGGCGGTACGGTGATTGCAAGCTCGATTGGCGGTGGTGACAGCAAAAGTGGTGTTGGTGGCTCGGCAACAGTAGTTGTTTCGGGTACGGCTGATATAACCCTTACCAAAGGAATCGGTGGCGGTAAGAGTTCTTCCGGCAATGGTGGTGCGGCTACCATAACGGTTGAAAGCGGCACTATGAATGTTGCAGGCTCTATCGGCGGCGGTGAAGGCGGCGGTACCGGAAACGGTGGCGATGCTACAGTAAATATTTATGGCGGTAACCTTACTGCCGCATCAATTGGCGGCGGTACCGGTAGTGTCGGCGGACACGGCGGTGCAGCTATCGTTGAGGTTACAGACGGATTCATCGAAACGGGTTCTATTGGCGGCGGTAAAACAAACAACCCCAATGGCAACCTTGGATATGCTAAAGCGACCATTTCCGGCGGTGACATTTCAGGTCAGTTTTTGATGGCAGCCGGTGGTACAGAGCCTTGTACCTTTACAATGACGGGCGGTACGCTTCACGGAGTGGATACCGCAGACACCTCAAAATTTAATTATGCTCAACAAAATGGTGCTGCTGTTTATATGGACGATCCTAACGGCGTTGTTTCCATTTCCGGCGGCACAATAAAAGACTGTTCCGCTGTGAACGGCGGTGCTATCTATATGTCGGACGGTACGTGTACCATTTCCGGTAACGCTGTTATCGAATCCTGCGTTGCATCGGAGAATGGCGGCGCTGTCTATATGGGTGGCGGTACACTGACCATAACCGGCGGTAGCATAAAGAACAATTCCGCTGAACAAAACGGTGGTGCCGTGTACCTTGGCGGCGGTAGTATGACCGTATACTCAGGTGAAATTTCCGCGAACACTGCAAAAGACAGTGGTGGTGCTGCATTTATTGACGGTGGCAACGTAAAGGTTGCCGGAGGTAGTATAACCAATAATACGGCAACAAAGGACGGCGGCGGTATTGTTGTCAATAACGGCAACTACAAAATGACCGGCGGCTCTGTAGATAACAACACGGCTGTGAACGGTGCAGGCGGTGGCATTTACGTCAGCACGGACGGTCACAACGTTACCGTTGACGTTCTCAGCGGCTCGGTGAGCAATAACACCGCAAAAGGTAACGGCGGCGCATTTGCCGTTGTGGGAAACACAGATAGTACGGAAAGTATTATCGTGAATGTCGGTGTTAACAAAAATCACTTTGACACAAGCGGAAATCTCATAACAAACTGCGAGCATGGTGACGAAGGTGACAATGCTTATGCTTGTCCCGTCCTCAACGGAAACAAGTCGGGTGCCTCCGGCGGCGGTATCTACGTGACGGGAAATACCTCCACGCAGTTGAATATTTACTGTTTGGAGGAAAAAGACAGTCAGGCTGACGGCGACAACGGACAGAGTAACTTTATGAAGGTTGACGGCGGTAAGGTTACAATCACCACCTCGGAACAGCTTGATGAAAGCAACCAGACGTCCTACCACGGAAACACGCACATTACGAGCGAAGTATATGTTACCGGCGGTCAAATGGATCTTTGGGGCGGTATGACGAATCCTCGTCTTGAGGATATCATTACCGTTGATATTACAAAGAAAGATGACCATTTTTTAGATCATCGCGATAACACAACAGAAGATAAATATTATAAACTCATATATTTCGAGAACTTTACAGATCCGGTGACGAACATCACTACAGGACAGTATAAGGAGATCGAAATAAAGCACGGTAATTCCATTAACATTAGCGGTAACATCTACAGTCACCCCGGATATACCATCAAAGGATGGAATACGTCAAATGGTCGTGATTCCGAGTTGGATAACTATCCACAAGGAACATATAACAACGACCGCGGCTGGTACAATGTCGGTGATGAAAAAACCTTTGACGGTGTGCCAATCGGTGATTTGACAATTTATGCTATTTGGGAAGCTAACGGTTATACCGTTGTCTATGAGCCTAACGTTCCGTCCGGTGAAACCTGTTACGGAACAATGGAGAACTTCAACTTTACTTATGACACCCCGATAAAGTTAAGCAAAAACCAATACGAAAGACCGGGTTACGAGTTTATCGGTTGGTCTAAGGAAAAGGAACCGGACAGCTCCGCTAAGATATATGCGGATGAAGAAGTAGTAACCAATTTGACCACCAAGAAGGGTGAAATTGTCACACTGTACGCGCAGTGGAAAGTGTGTGACCACGATCCCGCAACCCACGAGTACACCTACTCGGTTATAGATAACGGTAAGACGCTGAAAAGAGATTGCTCCTGCGGAAAATACAGCGAAGAAGCTCGTCTGTCGGCTGAGGATGCTGTGTACGACGAGAATAATCACGAAGGGAAAGTCGTGTACACCTCAAGCAAATGGAATCCTGTTGTTGTGTACGAAGCATTAGACGGTGATGTTTTTGTTGATGATAAGCCCTACTACGCAGGCAGCTACAAAGCAAGCATTACCGAAAACGGATATACCGCAAGCGTTACGTACACCATAGAGAAGGCAGATCAGCCTGCTCCTCCCAAACCGGACTATGATACCAACACAGAAACTGACGGTTCTGTGATCAGCGTTAAGCCGGTTGTACAGTCATCCGTATCAGACAAAACGGATACTCCGTATTCCGAATACCGCATCGTATATTACGTTGACGGGGTTGAGAAGGCTACTGTTTGGGTTAAAGGAGCCGATGAACTGATTGACGGTCAGTATGCAGCGCGATTCGCTCTGGATAAGGCACTGACAAACTACCATATTCAGGTCAGATATAGCGAGAGCGACAACTACAAGGAGTCTCCCGTGTCTACCGCTGACAGTATATATTTCTTCGTCGGAGAGGTAGAATTCAAAGTTATCTGCGGTGAAGGCGTTAAATATGTGATTTTGACATCAAGTGAAGATGATGTTACAGAAAACGGTATCAAGATTGCTGTTTCTGTAGAGGATGGGTATTTCTTTCCCAGGTGCAACCATCCTACATGGTCCTCCAGGATGTGGTAAAACATATGCTGTTGAAAAACTTGCCGAATATTTGGGTTGGAAACGATTTGATATCGACTCTTCTTCTATTGCAAGTTCTTTTATACACGATACAAG
>JAFPAK010000073.1 GCA_017390825.1 Clostridia bacterium | reverse complement strand
TTCATGTTAATCATGGATTACTTCGCAAGGGTGAGCCGGAACAGGTTGTAAAAGTATTCCGTGATGAAATGGATGCTAACCTTATTTATGTTGATGCAACAGACCGTTTTCTTGATAAGCTTGCAGGTGTTGCAGATCCTGAAACAAAAAGAAAAATCATCGGCAAAGAATTTATCGAAGTATTTAACGATGAAGCTAATAAGCTTGAGGGAATAGATTTTCTTGCGCAAGGCACAATTTATCCTGATATTCTTGAATCGGACGGCGTAAAGGCACATCATAATGTTGGCGGTTTGCCAGAGGGTATGAAATTTAAACTTGTAGAGCCTCTTAAACTGCTCTATAAGGACGAGGTGCGTGTAGTAGGTGAAGCATTGGGACTTCCGCATGATATGGTATATCGTCAGCCATTCCCCGGTCCTGGTCTTGGCGTTCGTTGCCTTGGTGCTATCACAAGAGACAGACTTGAGGCTCTTCGTGAAGCTGATGCAATTCTTCGTGAAGAATTTGATATAAATGGCTTGGCAGAAAAAGTATGGCAGTATTTTATTGCGGTTCCCGATTTTAAAAGTGTTGGTGTAAAAGATGGAAAACGCTACGAGGGATGGGCTGCTATTATTCGTGCAGTGAACACTACTGATGCCATGTGTGCAACAATAGAGGAAATTCCATATGAATTGATTCATAAAATCACTTACAGGATTACACACGAGGTTGAAGGTATTAATCGTGTTATGGTAGATGTTACACCTAAGCCTGTCGGCACAATAGAATTTGAATAGAGGAAATTTATATGGCAAAGAGAACAGATGTTAAAAAGGTTTTGATTATAGGATCAGGTCCTATAGTTATAGGTCAGGCTGCTGAGTTTGACTATGCAGGGACTCAGGCTTGCTTGGCACTTAAAGAGGAAGGCTATGAGGTTGTTCTTATTAACTCCAACCCTGCAACAATTATGACAGATACAATTATTGCGGATAAGGTTTATATGGAGCCTCTTACACTTGAATATGTAGCTAAGATTATCCGTCACGAGCGTCCTGATGCCATTATTCCCGGTATCGGCGGTCAGACCGGACTTAATCTTGCTATGCAGCTTGAGAAAAAAGGTATTCTTAAGGAGTGCAATGTTCAACTCCTCGGCACTTCAAGTGCTTCTATTGAGCGTGCTGAAGACCGTGAGATGTTCAAAGAACTTTGCGAATCTATCGGTGAACCTGTTATTCCTTCAGAAATCACTTATTCATTAGAGGAAGCAAAGGCCGCAGCAAATCGTATTGGTTATCCTGTTGTAGTTCGTCCTGCATTTACCCTTGGCGGTACAGGCGGTGGCTTTGCATATAATGAAGAAGAGCTTGTTGAAATCGGAACAAATGCATTTAAGTTATCTCCTGTTCATCAGGCACTTATTGAAAAGAGCGTTAAGGGTTATAAAGAAATTGAGTTTGAGGTTATGCGTGACTCAAATGACCATGCAATTACCATATGCGGTATGGAAAATATTGACCCCGTTGGCGTTCACACAGGTGATTCCTGCGTTGTAGCACCTATTATGACACTCAGCAAAGAAGACGAGAAGATGCTCAATGACTCGGCTATCAAACTTATCAAGGAGCTTAAAATTGAAGGTGGATGTAATGTTCAGTTTGCTCTAAATCCCTATTCATCTGAATATTATCTTATTGAGGTTAACCCCAGAGTATCCCGTTCATCAGCTCTTGCATCAAAAGCATCAGGTTATCCTATTGCCCGTGTTACTGCAAAAATCGCTGTGGGTATGGCTCTGGAAGATATTCAGATTGCCAATACCACTGCTGCTTTTGAGCCTAAACTCGATTATGTTATTGCTAAATTACCACGTTTCCCATTTGATAAGTTTACATCTGCTACTAATAAACTTGGCACTCAAATGAAGGCTACAGGCGAAGTTATGGGTATAGGATCAAACCTTGAAGAAGCTCTTCTTAAAGGGATACGTTCTCTTGAAATCGGTGCTAATCATATGTATCTTTCAAAATTTGATAACATGAGCATCGAAGAACTTCTTGACTATATTTCAGAGTTCCGTTCTGATAACATATTTGCTATCGCGGAGCTTATCTACCACGGAGTTTCTCTCGAAAAAATTCACGAAGTTACTATGATTACTCCATACTTCCTTGAAGCAATTAAGAATATTATTGACATGGAAGAAAAGCTTCGCGTGAATAAAGATGCAGAGACTTTTGTGTCGGCTAAGAAGATGGGATTCAGTGATAAATATATTGCTCGTCTGTGGAAATGCGAAGAGGTTGATGTTTACAATATGCGCAAGGAAATGAACCTCTTCCCTGCGTTTAAAATGGTTGATACTTGTCATACAAATGCATATATTCCTTATTTTTACTCATCCTACACAGGAGAAAATGCATCACGACTCACTAACAAGAAAAAAATCATTGTTCTCGGTGCAGGTCCTATCCGTATAGGTCAGGGTGTTGAGTTTGACTATTCAACAGTTCACGCTGTTATGACTATAAAAAATGCCGGTTACGAGGCTATTATTATCAACAATAATCCCGAAACAGTTTCAACTGACTATACCACCGCAGATAAGCTTTATTTCGAACCGCTTACTCCTGAAGATGTTATGAATATAGTTGAGTTTGAAAAGCCTGAAGGTGTTGTTGCATCACTCGGCGGCCAGACTGCTATCAATCTTGCACAGCCTCTTCACGACCGTGGTGTAAAAATTATTGGTACTGACTGTGATGCTATTGACCGTGCAGAAGACCGTAATGCTTTTGAAAATCTTCTTAACGAGCTTAATATCCCTCGTGCAAAGGGCAAGGCGGTTACCAAATTAGAAGAAGGTATTGCTGCTGCAGAGGAAATCGGGTATCCTGTTCTTGTTCGTCCATCCTTTGTACTTGGTGGACGTGCAATGCAGATTGTTGCGAACGAAGAACAACTTCGTCATTACCTCAGAACTGCTGTTGAAATTGATGAGGATAAGCCTGTTCTTGTAGATAAATATATTCAGGGTAAAGAGGTTGAGGTTGACGCTATATGTGATGGCAGAGATGTATTTATTCCGGGTATTATGGAGCTTGTTGAAAAAACAGGTATTCACTCAGGTGACTCAATAAGCGTTTATCCGTCATTCAGTATTTCAAACAAGGTTAAGGGCATTATTCTTCAATATGCTAAAAAGCTTGGTCTTGGAATAGGCATAGTTGGTCTTTATAACATTCAGTTTATTGTTGATGAAAAAGAAGATGTTTATGTTATTGAGGTGAATCCTCGTTCTTCGCGAACTGTTCCTTTCCTATCGAAAGCAACCGGATACTCTCTTGCGGATATCGCAACGGAAGTAATTATGGGAAAGAGCCTTAAGGAGCAGGGATTTTTTGATATGTACCCAGAAGAAAAGAAACGCTGGTATGTAAAGGTTCCGGTATTTTCTTTCAATAAAATCCGTGGACTTGATGCTTATCTTTCACCCGAAATGAAATCCACAGGTGAAGCAATAGGTTATGACGATAAATTGAACAGAGCACTTTATAAGGCTCTTCAGGCATCGGGAATGCATCTTCAGAATTATGGGACTGTTTTTGTAACAGTTGCAGATAAGGATAAAGAAGAGACACTTCCTCTTATCCGCCGTTTCTATAAGCTCGGTTTTAATATTCAGGCAACTAAAGGAACGGCTCAGTTCCTTAAAGAACACGGCATAAGAACTCACGTTCTCGGCAAAATCAGTGAAGGAAGCACAGAGATTCCGGAAGCGCTTCGTCAGGGTCATATTGCTTATGTTATCAATACAAAAGACCTTAATGCACATGA
Organism: Clostridia bacterium; assembly: GCA_017390825.1. Next base: position 117 of record JAFPAK010000073.1, on the reverse strand, counting down.
AGAAAACAACGATGGTCATCAGATTCGCCGTTACTCAATCGAAAACAATGTAACAATATTTACTGCACTCGATACCGTAAAGGTTCTTCTTGATGTTCTGGAAGAAACAACTCTGAC
>JAFPAK010000072.1 GCA_017390825.1 Clostridia bacterium | reverse complement strand
GAAATATTCAAAAAAACCTATCATAAGCCTGATACGATCTGGACATTACCACAGTTGATGTGGCTTAAGGAAAATGAACCTGACTTATTTGCAAAAACAAGTTACATATTCTTTGAAAAGGATTATATTCGATATTTTCTTACTGGGGTGTTCTGTACTGATCAAATAGAAGCAGAAGGAAGTATGCTATTTGATTGCAACACAATGATGTGGGATGGTGAATTATGTGCTCTCGCTGATATCAACGAGAATATGCTGCCAACGATAAAAAAATCAACTGATATTATCGGTCAGGTAACCGCAGATGCAGCAAAATCAACAGGTCTTAAAGAGGGAACTGATGTTATTTGTGGAAGCACCGACACAGTTATGGAAGTTTTAGCTTCAGGAGCTGTTTCTAAGGAGAATATCACCGTAAAGCTTGCTACAGCAGGAAGAATATGTGTTATCACAGACAAACCATATCCGGACCGTCATCTTGTGAATTACTCGCATGTTGTAGATGGTCTTTGGTATCCGGGTACAGCCACAAAATCCTGTGCTGCCTCATATCGTTGGTACAGAGATACATTCGGTGGTGATTACAAGCAGCTTGATGAAAGTGCCGCTGATATAAGCATCGGATGTGACGGTTTGATCTATCATCCATATCTTAATGGAGAGCTTACCCCTTACGCAGATCCTATGCTTTGTGGCAGCTTTACAGGAATAAGATCAACTCACACAAAGGCTCATTTTACAAGAGCTGTGCTTGAAGGCGTAGCATATTCATTGCTTGACAGCAAAATATATCTTGATTCGCTGAATATTCCATATGATAATGTTGCTACTGCTATCGGTGGTGGAACCAAAGGTAAGCTTTGGAGGCAGATGATAGCGGATGTTCTTGGAATAGCTTTAAAAACTACTGAAAGCAGTGATTCGTCACTTGGCTCTGCGATGCTTGCAGGAATTTCGGTTGGGGTATTTAATGATGCCGCCGATGCAGTTGCTAAATGTGTGAAGGTGAATGAAATAACTTATCCTAATTTCGATAATACGAATAAATACCGAGTGTTTTTTAATAAATACAAGAAGATACATGATGCTTTAGCAGAAGTATATCACGAAAGGTAACATATATGAAAATACTTGTTTGTATAAGACAAGGTCTTGATGGTGAAATTAATCCGTTTGATGCTTGTGCTTATGAAGCTGCCTTACAGATAAGTGATGCCGAGGTTATCATAATAAGCATGGGACCGAGTTCTGTCAGTGATTTTCTTTTGCGGCTTACGAGGCTTGGAGCCAAAAAAGCAATACTTTTGTCAGACAAAGCTTTTGCAGGCGCAGATACCATAGCTACAGCATATACTCTTTCGTTGGCCGTTAAAAAAATCAAGCCTGATCTAATTTTCTGCGGCAGACAAACACTTATCGGCGATACTGCTCAGACAGGTGCCATGTTGTCTGTTTTTGCTGAAACCTCTCTGATTTCAAATGTTATGAGTATTGATAATATCGGAGAAAAGATCACATGTACAACAAGAGAAACCGGTGTTAAATCGGTTTTACTTCCTGCACTGCTTACGATTGAACGTATAAACACTTTAAGACTTCCAAGTATTTTGTCAAGAACAGGTGCATTGGAAGTGTGGGATGCAAAGGACATCGGTGCAGATACCTTGAGGTGCGGACTTATAGGTTCACCAACAAGAGTAATAAAGACATATGAAAACCATTCAGGAAAAAGGAAATGCAAAATCATTTCTCCTGAAGAATTAGACAAAGTAATCAAAATAGCGCTTAATAAACAGAAAATGAAAGTCTCTATGCCAGTTAATGATCATGCTTTGCTTGAAAAAGTATTTGTGATCGGCAAAGAACCCTATTCATTTGCAAGTACTGTGAGTGATAATATAACTGTTATTGAAGAAAAAGATACTAATAGAATAGTTGATATTATACGCACTCATAAACCAGATGCTGTTTTATGGGCTAGTGACGCATGGAGCAAGGAGACAGCCGCTAAAGTAAGTGCAATCCTAAATTTAGGTCTTTGTGCAGACTGCACATCCCTTGAAACTGACGGTAAACAGCTTATTATGTACCGACCTGCGCTTTCAGGTAGCATAATTGCAAAAATCATCAGTCTCACGAAGCCTGCAATGGCAACTGTTCGAACTGGGAAGGCGAGTGATGATATCGTAATAGCCGCCGGATGGGGCGCAAAAAACGATATTGAAGTCATAAAATCTTTTGCTAAAAGAAAAGGAGCACAGCTCGCAACCACAAGAAAAGCAGTTGACAATAATATTCTATCTTATGATCTTCAGGTCGGCCTTACCGGTAAAACCATCAGTCCTCCAATTTATATTGCCGTTGGCATTTCAGGAGCTGTACATCATATTGTCGGAATGCAACAATCAGGAACTGTTATAGCTATAAATCCTGACAAAAATGCGCCGATATTTGACTATGCAGATTACGGTGTTATTGCAAGCGCAGATATACTTGATACATTAGCAT
>JAFPAK010000071.1 GCA_017390825.1 Clostridia bacterium | reverse complement strand
CAAAAAGACTTAAAGTTTACACAGCTTTTATTATTATAATCGCGTGTGTTATAGGACTGCGCCTTTTTTGGATGCAGATTATAAAGGGTGATACATACGCTATACAGGCTGAACAGAAGCAGATGCGTTCTGCGCATAGTCTTCCGATTTTCGATAACGCCTCTGGTTATGAAAGCGAAAATAGTTTCAAGTATAAATCCAATAAATGAATATATGAAAAAAAGCAAAAAGTAAGCCAATAATATCACCCAGAATATTATTAGCTTACTTTTTTTAATTTATAAATGATTTTAAAATTTGTTCAGCACACTTTATACCGTCTGCAGCAGCAGAGGTAATGCCGCCCGCATATCCTGCACCTTCTCCACATGGATATATACCGCAGATATTGCTCTGCAGATTTTCATTACGTAGTATTCGCACCGGTGATGAACTTCGTGTTTCAGGGCCGGTCAGTACTGCTCCGTCTTGAGCAAAGCCTTTGATTTTTTTATCCATCAGTAATAATCCTTCCTTCATAGTGTTGATAACAAAGGAAGGCATGAATTCACTAAAATCACATTCACAAACACCGGGTAGATATGACGGTGTTATATCAGAACTAGAATTTTTATTATAAAGTAATTTGCCTAGAGATATAATAGGTGCGTTGTAATTACTGCCGGCAGCAACAAAAGCTGATCTTTCGATCTTGCGTTGGAATTCAATTCCCGCAAGCGGATGACCGCTATCAAAATCACTTGGCTCGACATTTACAAGTAATGCGCTGTTAGCGTTTTCGCCGTTTCGGGCATAGTTGCTCATACCGTTTGTAACAACACTGTATTCTTCGCTTGTGGCTGCAACAACCTCACCGCCTGGACACATACAAAAAGTATAGAGCGATCTTCCGTTATTCGTTCTCACTGCCAGCTTGTAATCTGCAACAGGTAGGGGAGGAAGCTTTGCGTTGTCGCCGTATTGCGAACGATTGATAAATTTCTGCTTATGCTCGATCCTTGCACCTACGCTGAATGGCTTTTGACACATCTCAATTCCATTATTAAAAAGGGCAAAAAATGTATCTCGTGCGCTGTGTCCCAATGCCAAAACCAAATTGTCACATTCCAGTTCATATTCAATTCCGTTATTTTTTAAAGATACTGAATGTACTGTGTTACCTATGTGATTTACTTGTGTAAACGCCGTATTAAACCGAAATTCTCCGCCAAGGTCAATAATTGCCTTACGCATATTAACAACAACTTGTCGCAATATATCAGTTCCTATATGCGGCTTTTGTTCGTACAATATTTCTTTCGGAGCGCCAAAATCAACAAAGGTTTTAAGGATAAACGGTATGCGCGTATCTTTTATACCGGTCGTCAGCTTTCCGTCAGAAAAAGTACCTGCACCGCCCTCACCGAATTGTATATTGCTTTCGGTATCAAGAATACGTTCGTTTTTTAGTTTCTCAACAGATTTTATGCGTTCTTCAACTGTCTTTCCACGTTCTATAACTATGGGCGCAAATCCGCTTTTAGCCAAAATAAATGCACAGAAAAGTCCGGCAGGGCCTGCGCCAACAATTATTGGTCGGCTTGTCGGCATATTTTTCGGTACAAAGTAGGTGTACTCGTTTTTTACGGCAATTTCAGCATCACTACAGTTAAGAACGATCTTTTCCTCGTCGGTATTAAGATTAATATCAAAAGTATATACAAAACAGATCTTTGATTTATTCCGTGCATCAACAGAACGGCGAAATACAGAATAGCTGATTATTTCACTTTGTTTTACGCAGAGCTTATTGCGTATTGCACGCAAGATATCATTGTCTGTGCCGCTTATTGGTATTTTTACATTTTTCAGTCTTATCATCGAAGCTTCTCCGAAATATCTTTTGCAGCTGAATATGCTGACGAGAATGCCCATTGCAGATTATACCCTCCACAATCGCCGTGTATATCCAATATCTCACCAATTGCATAAAGCCCGTTTACCAGTCGGGACTGCATTGTTTTATTATCAAAATACTTTGTTTCGATTCCGCCTGCAGTAACCTGTGCATTCTGAAAGCTCTGCACACCTGTAACTTTAAATCTAAAATCCTTAATACATCGTGCAAGATGGCTAAAACTGATATTGCTGATGGGATCTGATAACGAGTATCCCGCATACTTAACTATAACCTGACCGAGACGCTTATTTAGTACAGGCAAGATTAGATTTTGTGCTGTTTTTTCACTGTAAAATGGGTTTTGCACGTTTTTTTTGAACATATCAATTATTTTTTCAACGCTATATTCAGGCATAACATCAGCGCTTATTACACAGTTTTGGTTGACGCTCGAGGACAATTGCAATATTGGAGGACCGGAAAGCCCGTAATCACAGAAGAGTAGTTCGCCGAATTCTGAACGAATGACTCTATCATTTTTTATTATTTTTACTTCAGCATCACATTTTACACCCTTTAATTGCTTTGCGAAAGTGGTGTCAGTTTTGATCTGTGTAATAGCAGGGAGAAGGGGAGTAAGTTTATGACCGAACCTTATTAGCAGATCGTATCCAAGACCGTCTGAACACAAATGCGGGCTTGCCTTGCCGCCACATGCAACAACACAGATATCATATCGCTCATTATTTACTATGAACTTATTGTTTTTGTATGTTATGCTATTTATCATACTGTCGGTGGCGATAACAACACCGTTGCTTTCACAGTAAAAACGCAATATATCAAGCACGGTGCCAGCCTGAGATGAATATGGATATATTTTTCCGTTTTCATTTCTTATTGGCATACCGAAGCTTACAAAAAAATTTATCAGATCATGTGGAGTGAACTGATTTAATGCGTCAATGCAAAAGCATCTGTCTTTACCGAAATAATGGATAGGTAAGCCTTTTTCTATATCGCAAGCGGAAAGATTAGTCAAATTGCATCGTCCGTTACCGGTTGCGAGCAGTTTTTTTCCGACACGGTCATTTTTTTCGTATACCGTGACAGATGCATTCTTGTCTTTTGCTTTTAATACGGCGGCACAGAAAAGACCTGCTGCACCGCCACCGATAATACATACGTTTTTCATTTAGCTTGAATTTCCTTAACGGTAAATATAATTCCAATACTGCCTGCACATAAAAGAAGTATAATTCCAATCACCCACGGGAGACCGATGATGCTTGATGCAGCCATGGTCATAATCAGCGAAACAAGGCATACAGCACAGCAAAGAGCAGTTATGATATACACAACAAGCTTTAACACCTTACCAAGGTTATTATTTGCAGATGCCATACTTACGCTTAAGCTAGCTGCAAGCAGAAGGTTTATTAGTTCAAACATTACAAGCTCGATATAATAGAAGTTTGAAGATAATTGTTTGACCGCAACTGCGACACTTACTAAAAGATAAATAAAACTATAGCAAGTGCTTGCAATATTTTTATATTTTTCAAGTGATTTGTGCGAAAATATTGCGCCGATTATAGGTGCAAACATATAAATAACTGTCAGAAGAATAAAATAATTTGTAACTATATTTGTATCAATGCCGTACCAGCTAGTATATAGATTTTCGGTATTATTTGAAAGATATGAAGATTGGAGGAGTAAATAAAAGATCGGAATATACAGAATATGAAGCAATCCGTAAAAAACAGACGGAACTATATTGTATGCTTTTTTTGGAGTGAGCGCTGTCTTCACCGTAACGGATAAGACCGTAAGTATCGGTGTTGCAAAACGGCATATTGTCATCAGTGCAATTGTGTTCATAGTTAGTGTTCTTCCTTTGTATGTAATATAAAAAATTATAATCGTTTTTTATTGCTTTGTCAATAAAACCGAAAGATTATTAACAAAATACCGATGAGTTAAAACTCATCGGTATAATCCTACCTTTTTCTTTTCATAGCCGTAATAGAATCTGTTAAGATTTATTTGGTTCATCTAAAGACAGAATTCTTGTGTGCAATTTCGTGTGAACTTTTACTTTTTTCTATCAAAATCACTTGAATTTAAGTAAAATTATTCTAATTAAATCAAAAAGGCAAAAGTGTCGCAATCCCTTTCTACAAAAGTCTTTAAAGCAAAAATCCCGTAACCATAAGGGTTACGAGATTTTTTGAGTTTGGCAGCGGAACAGGGATTCGAACCCCAACAAACAGAGTCAGAGTCTGTCGTGCTACCGTTACACAATTCCGCTACATGCAACAAGATATATTATAACCGATTTTTTGAATTTGTCAACCCTAAATTTTGAATTTTTATAACTTTTTTGCACTTTCGAGCATTTCTTTTGCAGATTGAAGATTAGTTTCGGTAATCTCAGAACCAATTATTCTTGCAAGCTCATAAGTTCTGCCTTCAAAGCTGAGCGGAGTGATGGTAGTTACCGCACGATTATTCTCGATTTTCTTCTCAATAAGCAGATGCTTGTCAGCTAAAGATGCTATCTGTGCAAGATGAGTAACACAAATGACCTGCTTATTATATGCTGTTTCTTTAAGCTTGATTCCGACCTTTTGAGCAGCTCTGCCGCTGATGCCAGCATCTATCTCATCAAATATTAGTGTTTTGACTTCGTCGTTTGCCGCAAGAACATTCTTTATAGCAAGCATTATTCGTGACATTTCACCGCCTGAGGCTATCTTTGATAATGGCTTTTCCGGTTCTCCCTCATTGGTAGATATCAAAAATTCTATTTTTTGATTGCCGTTAGAAGAATAAGGGACATCGGTAAATTCAACCTTAATTTTGGTTTTAGGCATATTCAAAAATTCAAGCTGCGCAGCGACATTTTTTTCAAAATTCTTGGCGGCTGCCATCCTTGAGTTACAAAGATACTTAGCTTTACTCTTAACCTCTGTGACAAGATTGTTTAGGGAACCGGATAACTCTTGCAATGATGTATCACTGTCATCAATTTCTGTAAGCTCAGTTTTAGCGTTTTCTAAAAATTCTAACATATCGCTTTCGGTAGAACCATATTTTTTAGAAAAAGAATAATACATCTCAAGTCTTGCATCGATCCTTGCAATCTCTTCTTCAGACATTTCGCCACCTTGGTATGAATAAACCTCTAATTTGACTTCTTCAAGCGATGCTTTTGCATTTTCAAGTAATTCAAGCAAGTTTGTTGCTTCAGGATAGACTTCGCTGATCTCCATTAAAGCTTGTTCTGCATCCTCAGTAAGACCGAGTGCGCCGGAAAACTCGCCGTTATCGTCACCTGATAACAGATAATAAACAGCAGATATCTTTTCGCTTATCATTTTTGAGTTGTCAATAGCTCTGCGTACTGCTTTAAGCTCATCCCATTCACCGATTGTTATTTCAGCATTTTCAAGTTCGTTGACCTGAAATCTTAATAATTCTGCACGGCGTTCACGCTCATTGTTATTTTCAGAAATAGTCTTTATCTTGCGACGGACTGCTTGCATTTCAGCAAAAGCTTTTTTATAATCGTCAATTATTTCCTTGTTGTTTGCAAGCATATCAATAAACATATAATGCTTATCTGCATCGAGCAACGCTTGCGAGTCATGTTGACCGTGTATATTGATAAGCAGCGGTGCAATTTCACGCAATACTGATGCAGTTACCGTTTGTGAATTGATCTTTGCTGTACTTTTAGTAGGAGTAATAACTCTTGATATCATTACATTTCCATCGTCACATTCAATACCATATTCACCTAAAATATCATATACTTTTTGCGGTAGTGCTGAAAACACTGCACTGACAGTTGCTTTATCGGTTCCTGAACGGATGAGATCCTTTGAAGTGCGTTCACCCAGCACTGCATTTATCGAGTCGATTACGATTGATTTACCTGCGCCGGTTTCACCGGTAAGCGTAATAAAGCCGCTATCAAATGCAACATCAGCCTTTTCAATTACTGCTATATTTTCAATGTGCAAAAATTCTAGCATTTATGTAAACCAACCTTTCGTTAAAGATCATTTCTTCATACAACTAAGCATGGACGCAAGTTCTTTAGCACTTTGCTCAGAGGAGGTAATAACAAATATAGTATCATCACCGGCAAGTGTACCCACAATACTCTCAAAATTCATACTGTCAAGCGCAGCACAAGCGGCATTTGCCATACCTGCATAACACTTGATAACGATATCATTCATTGCAGCAGTTACTGACAAAACAGACGATGCAAAAATATCCTCGTATTTAGGTGATGTCTTTTCGCTGTGAGCAGAAATCGAATATCTATGCTTCCCTGTGCGGTCAGCGGCTTTAACAAGGCGCAGCTCTCTAATATCACGCGAAACAGTTGCCTGTGTTGTGTCAAAACCGGCTTTTCGCAACTCATTTTGAAGCTCTTCCTGTGTGGCGACTGTTTTTTCATTTATAATTTTAAGTATAGCTTCATGGCGTTGTTTTTTCATTACAATCCTCCGTTACCTAATTTTTCGTGGAGTATATGGATGAAACTTTCATCCTTCAGCTTGATCAGATTTGCAGTAATATCAGCTTTGGATATCACCGTTTTGCTTGTTTCTGACAACAGGATAGCCTTTTCACCATCAATAGTGAGATATGCTTCGCATCCTTCAGGACAGCGTGTAGTTATATTGATAGTTTCATCAGCGCTGACTACAAGTGGGCGTGACAGAAATGAATGAGCGCAAATAGGTGTAATGATGGTGCCGCTGCAGCTTGGATACATTATCGGACCGCCTGCCGAAAGAGAATATGCAGTTGATCCGGTAGGAGTTGAAATAATAACACCGTCGGAATGATATGAGAGCACATCATTATTCTTGAAACTGAGATCTACATCAATGATTCGAGAAAGTGCGCCCTTTGAAATAACGGCATCATTTATACAATAGTGTCGTTGACTCATTTCCTTATCAATGACATCCACACACAAAAGATTTCGCTTTTCTACCCAATATTCACCATTTACAAGTTTGTTAAGAAGTTCAAGTTCATCCGATTCTATATTTGCACAGAACCCCAGCCTTCCGGCATTTATACCAAGCACGGGTTTGGACAGTAAGGCTGCGTCCTTGGCAGCATGCAGAATGGTACCATCGCCGCCGAGCGCAATTATAATATCACATTTTTCGAGCAATTCATCATAGCATAATTTCGGATACTTGTACGAACAACGCTCTTCATTCTTACAAAAATATGTATCAATATGCAAATTATCAAGCTTACTGCAAAGTTGATTTACAGTATTCATATTTACTCTGCATGGGTTAAGAATTACTGCGCATTTCATTTTAATGCCTACCTTTACTTCAGTTCTCTGAAAGCGGTTTCTACGGTATTTACCGTGTCAACCGGTTTGCTTTGATAAGTTTTGGATTTAATGATATAAATTAGGTATTCAATATTTCCGTCACCGCCGGTAATAGGGGAGTGATCTATGCCACCAATCTTAAATCCTACATGTTCGGCTGTGTTAATAATTTCGTTTAAAACATTGTTATGGACAGATTTAGATTTAACGATACCGTTTTTACCGATATTATCTTTGCCTGCTTCGAATTGCGGCTTGATAAGGCAGATAGCTTCTGATTCATCACTCATTACGGAAAAAAGAGCGGGGAGAATGTACCTTAATGAAATAAAGGATACATCAACGGAACAGAACTGTGCCTTTTCACCAAATAAATTTTCATCTGCATAACGGAAATTGCATTTTTCTATATTAATTACACGGCTGTCACTTTTGATCTTATCTGCAAGCTGACCGATACCCACATCTACTGCATAAATCTTTTCTGCACCGTTTTGAAGCATACAATCACAAAAACCACCGGTAGATGCTCCGATATCCGCACAGATCTTGGATGAAAGACCAAGTGAGAAGGAATTAATTGCTCTTTCTAGCTTGTATCCTCCTCTTGAAACATATTTTTCTTCAATCTTGTTTATATTGATTATATCATCACTACAAACGGCATGACCGGCTTTTTTTACAATTTTACCGTTAACCGTTACATTGCCGGTTTCAATGAGTTTTTTGACCTTTTCACGCGAACCGGCAGCGCCTTGTGATACAAGATATAAATCTAGTCTTTGCGGCAATTTGTTTCTTCCTTTGCAATTTTTTCATAAATGCTGCTCTCATCAAGTCCTATATATTGTAGGGTTTCAGCTACCGAGGCATGAGTTAAGAATTCATCCTTTATTGCGGTAATATCAAAATCACCCTTATATCCATTTTCGAACAACAGTGATGCAAAATGCTCTGCAAGTCCGCCTTGCTTCATACCTTCTACAAAGAAAAACACTTTTTTGCAAACCTTGCATGCGAGCAATGCACCCTCATCGATAGGCTTT
>JAFPAK010000070.1 GCA_017390825.1 Clostridia bacterium | reverse complement strand
GAAATTATGTCTTGATTAAAACTGATAATCTCATTGCTTTTATTCTTATACGTTAGGTCATTATCAGAGTAGATTGAAGCAGTATATAGCTTATAACCTTTAGGTATATACGCAGGAATGTAATACTCCAAAACTTTGTCAGGTGCATTATTAACTATTGAATCATAATAATAAAGAAATGAGTATGCATCACAATAACGAACATAAAAATTAGGCTCGGGCATTGAATCTGCCAAAGTATTCACGGTAGTTGCAACAGAGGTACAGATACCAAGAGTAATTGCGATTGCTGCAACTTTTTTTAAAGCAGAATTGAAAAGTACATAATAAGGCTTTTGCTGGGAACGAATAAGCTTTTTCATTCTTCTTTCAAATCGCTCGGAAGGAACGATATCTATCTCTTCCTCCGGCGGCAGATGAGCAAAATCATCCTTGCAGGCTTCAATCAAAGCAGCTTTTAAAAGCTTCCGTTGTGAGTCTGTCATCCTGTGATACCTCGCTTCTCAAGTTCTTTTTGAAGAAGCAATCTGCCACGCTGGATCCGCTTTTCGGCAGCCTTGTAGCTGATTCCGATAAGCGATGCCAGCTTTCTGACCGTTAACCCGCACACATAGTAGTAATACAATGCGTCCTTATATATATCTTCCATGTTTTTGATACAATCAACAACTACATCATAGCTTTTGTCTTCAAGATATTGATCCCAACACGCCACAGTTACCGCTTCCTCATCAATAGAAGGCATGGCTGCTCTCTTGTTTCTTGCTAAAGCATAGTTTAAAGCATTATTTTTTGCTGCCTTGAGAACATAAAGCAAAGCATCGTGAGAATCAGGATCGGGAACATGATCAATATTCTTTGCCAATGCTACGAAAGTGGTATGCACCGCATCCTCCGCATCATCAATATTATTCAATATCTCGTTTGCGGTTATGATCATTCTCTTTTTGTAGTTGTTATAGAGCATCTCGAATTTTGACTTATCGTCATCACTGTCGATAAGTGATAAATAAAATGAAAGCACCTTTTTTCCTCCGAAAAAACAGTCGATCTCATATAATATTATCACACCCGACAAAATTCGTCAAGCAAGGAGAAGATATGTGTTGCCTCTTCACTAAATACAACAGATCACAGAGTATAAAACAGACAATATTTTATATATTTTAATATTTTTAATCAGCGCTTTACCTCACCGTTTTTTATCATCTCTATAAGCTTTTCTTCAAAGTTTTCATCATGCTTAAAGCTTTCGGCCATTTTTACCAGCTCTTCTTTAGAGCACGGACCGCAGATATGAAAGAAGTAGTTTCCGTTTGACCATATAACATTCTGATCATTTTTTTCCGGTATATAAAAATACACCCCTGCATTGCCATTGATCTCAATATATTCATTTTCAACATTATCGTCACGGTACCATATTGTGCCTTGTGCTGTGTGCTGAGAAAACCTAATCAAATCATCTGCTTCATTTGTATAATCAATCCTAACACAACTACCTGTATGTACTTGGTGTATTTTGTAGCCCCTCGGAATATAATCAGGCGTATAGTAATCTAAAATTTCATTAGGTGCAAGGTCAGCAACCGATTCATAAAAACGCAGCATAGTCATACCGTCATTTCTCGGATCATCTCCTATATAAAAATAGAATTCCGGTTCTCTGTCTGCCGTAATAGAGTTCGTTGCAAATAATGCGGAAATGCAGACAGCCATCAACACAGCAACCGTTGCTATCCTTTTAAATACGGAGTTGAAAATAATTAACTTCGGATGTTTTTCGGATTGGATCAGCTTTTTCATTTTGTTCATAAACTTATCGGAGACTTCAATATCATCTGTACAGTCATTAATTACATCTTCATCGTCCATACAGGCTTCCTGCAAGGCTTTTTTGAAATATTCTTTTTGCTCTGACGTCATTTTGCAATCCCCCTTTTTTCAAGTTTTTGCTGTAATATCACTCTGCCGCGCTGTATTCGCTTGGATGCCGCACCCGTGCTCACACCGATAAGCGGCGCAACCTGATGTATCTTCAATCCGCAGACATAGTGATAATATAGTGCTTCTTTATATGTAGGGTCAAGCTCTTTAATACATTCAACCACTACCGAGTAGCTATCCTCTGTAAAGTAATCGTCCCAATTCTTTTCGGCTGCTCTTGCATAATCGATACTTACAATGCTG
>JAFPAK010000069.1 GCA_017390825.1 Clostridia bacterium | reverse complement strand
GCGGCTATCATTGCTGCGGTCAACTCAAAAGCCGCAAGTAGCAGCTCTGTGCCGGTCGAATGTACCAAGGCAAGATATGTTAAAAAGCCATCCGGCGCAAAACCCGGAATGGTGATATATACAAACAACCAAACATTTTATGTAAACCCCGACCGTGAGGTTGAAAAATCACTTAAAAAGGACTAAATATAATGAAATTACCGAATGATCCTATTATGCTGATGTCTGTACTGAATACCTATCTTCGCGATACCTATGCCAATGCAGATGAAATGTATTCAGCTTTAGGTCTTGATAAAGAAGCTACCGAAGCAAAGCTTGCTGCTGTCGGTTATAAATATAACAATGAAGCCAATCAATATCGTTAATGCTTGAGGGGAGAGAAAAATATGCGTTTATATAAAAAACTTCTTTCTGTTACCGCAATTTTGCTTACAATGATACTCATAGTATCAGTTATACCGATGTTTGCATATGCAGGTACCGGACAAAAGATGAGTGAAGACGGTAAAAATCTTATTAAGGCATACGAGGGTTGTAAGCTTACAGCATACAAAGCTAACGAATCGTAAGAGTACTATACAATTGGTTGGGGTCATTACGGTGCTGATGTCAAACAGGGACAGACTATAACACAAGCTGAGGCTGACGCTTTATTTGACAAAGATATTGTAGTGTATGAAGATTATGTAAACAAATTTTGCGAAAAGAACAGTGTCACACTCACACAGCATCAGTTTGACGCTATGGTAAGTCTTACATACAACTGCGGCTACAACTGGACAAGACGCAGATGGCAATGTTCATCATGCAAAAAAAATATTTACAGCGATACCAAACCTACAAAGTGTACAAATTCAGGCTGCAGCAGTACATCCTTCAATGAGAACAACCTGGTATTCTTCAATTACCTTACTTCAGGTAATTATACCGCCAACGAAATATCTCTTGAATTTCTTGATTGGTCAACAGCAGGCGGCGTTGTATTAAAAGGACTTTATAACCGCCGTCAGTCAGAAGCGGCTTTGTTCTTAACTCCTGATGATACTCCTATCGAGATATGGGAGGCTTCATTATCATTGAACTTCCGTAAAACTGCCGGTCTGAGTGGTGAAGTATTTGTTGAAAACGAGTATATCAACAATGGCACACGGCTCATCATTACTGCCAAAAAGACGGTCGATAACATAACTTGGGGCAAAACAAGATACTGTATCGGGGACGTAGCAAGAGAGGGTTGGTGTGCGCTTAAATCGAACACAACAACATATGCCGTTTACAGATACGGATCCCTTACTGCAAAACCAACAACTACAACAGCAAAGCCAACAACTTCAACAACAAAGCCGACAACTACAACAGCAAAACCAACAACTTCAACAACAAAACCGACCACTGCAACTACCACAACCACTACTACAACCCCTATACCTACCGAGCCGCCGTTTGAATACACGACGATGTATCCAAGTGCAGCACTTCGTGATTTCTGTAATATATACAGCGAAACTGATGACAAAGCGTTATCCACCGCCGCAAATAAAGTTAATAATTATTTAAGGCAATGTGAGCTTACATTGAATCAAAATCAATTTGATGCACTTGTATCGCTATACATCTCAACAGAATGTGATCTTACAGCATCACAGATCGGTACGCTTATTAAGGACGGAATATCAGATATCACATTTTCTGAACTGAAAGCTGCATTTATTGCTGCAGGCGGCGATCAAAAGCGTCGTCTGTATGAAGCTGAAATATTCAACATCGACGGATTATATGAAATACGCAAGGTTACTGTTGATGAAGGTATAACGCTCAAAATTCGTGCAGATATTACCACATCATCAGATAAGCTTGGATATTTTGACAATGGTGATATAATGCTTGTCACTCAGACTAAAAATGACAACCTCGGCAACACTTGGGCGCAGGTGTTCCACAACGGAATAAGCGGCTGGTCAGCACTCACCTATTCAGGTGATGTTCATACAACCCTTGTCGGCGGAAGTCTTACAGAAAACGCACTTATCTATCCCGATGCCGTTATCGGTGATGTTAACAATGACAGTAAGATAAACGGTAAGGATGTGCTTTTGCTTCGTAAGTATATCATTGGGCTCGACGATTCTGCCAATATAGTTGCAGCCGACTGTAACTTTGATAACAAAGTAAACGGCAAGGATGTACTTATCTTACGAAAATATATAATCGGACTTATTAAAGAGTTTTAATTAACTAAATAAAAGCAATACCCCCGACAGGGCTAAAAGCTCCGTCGGGGGTATTGCTTTTATGGAAATTTTAAGGGAGAAACTTAATTGCATCAAGAATACTCTTTTCGTAAGCTTCTTGACCGTATTTATCGACCTCGGCCTTATTCTTCTCGCCGTGTGTAAGGCAACCTGCACCACCGATGCAACCGCCTGTACAAGCCATGCCCTCTATAAAGTTCGCATCAAGTGCATTTTTGCTTGCTTTCAAAAGAGCCATACGGCACTGTTCAATTCCGTCGCAAGCAGCTGCCTTAAGTTCAAAATTATCTACAGAACGCTCCTTAAGAGCTTGCGCAACTGCGTCTGAAAGACCGCCGCTTCTTGCAAAGATTCTTCCGTAATATGAAGCATTATCAAGCACATCTTCATCAAGGTTCGTGATGTCGATATCCTTACTGTCAAACATCGCTTGTAATTCCTCAAAGGTTATAACGCTGTCAATATACGGATGTATTTCTTCTTTTTGGAACTCCATTTTCTTTGCAGTGCAAGGTCCGATGAATATGACCTTTGCGCCATCATGAGTATCTTTAATATACTTGCCTATCTCTGCAGCCGGTGAAAGATTATGTGATATATGCTCTTCCATCGTCGGAAACTGCTTTTTGATATAATCAACGAATGCAGGACAGCACGAGCTTGTCAGAAATCCTTTTTCAACGAGCTCTGCCGACTCTTTAAATGCGACCATATCAGCACCGAGTGCTGCTTCAACTACTGTGAAGAAACCAAGCTCTTTGATACCCTTTATAACCTGACCGAGTTTTGCATATGTAAACTGGCTGGCAATGGAAGGAGCTACAACTGCATAAACCTTATAGTTACTGTTGTTTTCACTCTTTTTGATAATATCGATAACATTGATGATATAGGATTTATCGGTGATAGCGCCAAACGGGCACTGATATACACACGCACCGCAGGAGATACACTTATTATTATCTATGCATGCTACCTTATTGTCAGTCATCGAAATAGCCTTTACCTTGCAGGAACGAACGCAGGGACGCTTAAAATCAACAATGGCGCTATATGGACAAACCTTTGCACATTGACCGCATTCAACGCACTTTGATTTATCTATATGTGCTTTCTGATTGTGATCAAATGAAATAGCGCCGCGTTTGCATACATCCTCACATCTGTGAGCAAGACATCCTCTGCACGCATCAGTAACATCATAGCCGCCCATCGGACATTCGTCACAAGCAGTATCAATTACCTCGATAACATTAGGATTGCTCTTGTCACCACCCATTGCTATCTTTACACGCTCACCGAGTATTGCACGCTCCTTATAAACGCAACAACGCATTGTAGGCTCATTGCCCGGAACTATTTTTTTGGGGATGTCTATTGCATTTTCAAGTAAGGTATCGTTCCACGCTTCGCGGGCAACCTCGCGCAGTACCTTGTATTTAAGATGCTGTACCTTAGTATCAAACTTCCTGGTCTTCATAATTTTCGCTTCCTCTCATGAGAGTTATCAGAAATAGCTTACTTTAATTCGCTTGCCCATCTTCTTCAAGCACTCGGACAGCTCTGTTACAAGCTGCATTTTAATGCTGAAGTTGATAGGCAGCTCAGGATTTTGGTGAGCAGGATTGATTGCTCTGCCTACATAGAAATTTATATCAGTTGCTTCCTCAAAAAGAAGCTGACATATAAGAGATGCGCCGTCGCGCTTATTGGTCCATTGCACATAACGTTCGTTATCTGCAAGGTAATCATTTGCATATTGCAATACCTTATTAACGGTGATAACACCTTCGGTTACAAGGTCAACGCCCTCGATCTTTGCAATAGGCGGCACCTCGCGATCTTCAAAATCAAGCGTTGCTACAAGTGGCTTACCCAGATATTCTGCCGCAATAGATGAGGTAGTGCCACCACATATAATATGCTTGCCCTCTTTTGAGAAGAACAGAGACATCATCTTATCGCAGTCATCTCTGTTTGAAGGCGGCCCGAACAGCAAATTCATCGGCTCTCTGCGGCGAATTCTTACAGTACAGACAGTGGTATCATCGCCTGGCTTACCGCCGTAAAGACGGTTGCACTCATCAAGCAATATAGTTGAAAGCGTTTTTGCGGTAAATCCGACATCATAAAACACTTCCATATAGGATATGATATCATCTCTCTGCCAACCGAAGTTCAGCTCCATACCAACACCTGCATGTATGCATCCGTCGCTCATAGCAATGAATATATCATTTTCATTAAGCTTGATATTGGAATGATATATCTTTTTACCTTCAATATTCAGTTCGGTTTTCGGATAATCATAATTCTTGCCGTCACGCAGTAATATGACATTAGGATTGTCATACTGCATAATTTCAGCACTTTCATTATCAACTATGCGTATTATGGTGAAGGTGGAGTACGCAACGCCTCTTACCGAGCATACCGGCAGTGTTGAAGCAATTGTTGAAACACAATCCTCAAGTGATAAGCCGCTTGCAATCATTGTTGAAATAATTTTTGATGTAAGCGTTGACAAAATACTCGCCTTAACACCGCTTCCAAGACCATCAGCAAGTACGATTACCGTAGAACCGTCGTCCTGCTCGATAACATCAATATGGTCGCCGCAAAGCTCTTCGCCGTAATGATTTATACTACGGTAGCCGATATCTGCACACAAGTTATTCATCAGAAATCGACTCCTTCAGCTTTGTAAGTGCGATTTTGGTTTCTGCGGCAGTTTCACCGAGCAACGAGGCTATCTCCTGAACGATACGCATCTGCTTATCTACCACATTGTCAGCTATCTCAACAGTACGATGTGCTATTTTTTCTTTCTTTTCACGCTGACATTCCTCATCGGTAACATCACGCATAATGCAGATGACTGTGTGGCTTTCCCTGTCATATACGACCGACTGCTCTACATAACGATTATATTCAGCAAGGAAAACACGCTCATCCTTAACGCTTACATGGGTGTTTAAAACATCCATAAATACCTTAGGATCAAGAATTCGTACAACCTGCTCGCCAAGTACATCTGAAGCACTCTTTAAATTCATTATCTTCAATGCCGCACGGTTGATCTGCTGTACCTCAAGACTTTCATTTAGCA
This sequence comes from Clostridia bacterium, assembly GCA_017390825.1. The sequence goes on along the minus strand of JAFPAK010000069.1, from coordinate 7,048 downwards.
CAAAAATTCCGTTAGGTGTTGTATTGATGATATTGTCGGAAAAGCTCTCCGCTTTATCCTTCAAGAACGGCAGACACATAGAAAGATCGGCCTTACCGTTGATTATAGCAACTGCCTTTTCACGGCAGGTGTTGTATCCGCATGAGCCGCAATTAAGCTCATCCTCTTTACGCACCTTGCCCATCTGGCGAAGTGTTGCCATGATTTCAGTTTCAGACGGCGTTTTCTCTGCCGGAGAAAGATTGGAGTATGCCTTGCGGATTTCAGTAAGCTTTGGTGTTATTACCTCAAAATCCTCATTGCCTGCATACTGCGATATTACCATGTAGTCTCTTACAGGGGAATGATGATTTCTCCCCATAACAGGACCACCGATACAGCTTCCTGCACAAAGTGACATCTCGATAAAACAATCCGTGATATTACCTTTATTAATATCCTCAAGCGCAGCAATGCAGTTATCTATTCCGTCAACAGTGATATATGTAATATCCTGTCGTTGTTTTTTCATTGTTTTAAGCACACCGCCGCTTGTCGGGAAAAGGCGTGCTTTGCTCTTTTCAATACTGTCTTTCTTATCTTCAAGCTTAATATTCTCATCATTAAGCCAATTTGAAAGCTCCTCAAAAGTAAGAACGGCATCTACTGCACCGTTTGACTTTGATGCCTCATCCTTCTTAGAAACGCAAGGACCGATGAATACAGTTTTTGCTGCAGGGATTCGCTTCTTGATATCAAGACAGTGCGCTACCATAGGTGAAACAACATCTGCAAGATATCCTACTAAAGCAGGATAATATTTTTGTATTAGAAGGTTTACCGAATGACAGCAGGAGGAAATCAGCATATTTCTTTTTTCCTCACAAAGCAGGCGGTCATATTCATTCTTCACGATGGTTGCACCGATCGCAGTTTCCTCAACATCGGCAAAACCAAGTTTCAAAAGTGCATCCTTGATGCTTTCAATACCAACACCGTAATTTGCAACAAATGACGGTGCAATGCTTGCGATCACCGGCTCACCGGAACTGATAAGCACCCTGACAAGCTCGGTGCTGTCTGCTATTTGTTTAGCATTCTGCGGACATACCACAACACACTGACCGCAAAGAATACACTCGTCCTCTACGATATGAGCCTGATTGCCCGAAAATCTGATTGACTTAACGGGACAATGGCGTATGCACTTATAGCAGTTTTTACAATTTGATTTTTTTAATTTGAGTACCGATGCCATTTTTACACACCCTATCTTCAAATTTTAGAAAGAATTTCAGATTTAAAAAATTCTGCAAATGTATCCTTAGTAATCCCTGTATATGCTTTATCATCGACCGTTATTGTAACGCCTGTCCGTGTGCATTTACCTGTGCAAAAGCTTCCGGCAAGTATAACATAACTTTCAAGACGGTTGTCTTCAATGGATTTTTTCATCATCTCAACAATTTCCTGAGATCCCTTTATATGACATGAACTGCCGATACACACCTGAACTATCATAAATATTGCCTTTCATAAATTGAATTCATGCTATTTGGGGCGCAACAAATTGCGGCATAGGCAATAACACCTATACCTTGATTTATCGCAACCATTGGAATATCAGGTCTTGTTCAAAACGTGTGTATTGAAAAACTCTTCGGTAGTTTCCGGTGTAATTGAGAAAAACTCACCGTCGAGAGTTGCACATACGCCCTGCTGACATTTACCCATGCAGAATGTTCCTGCAAGTTCTACCTTTTCCTTCATATTGTTATCTGCAATAAGCTGTTGAAGCTGCTCAATAACCTGACGCGAGCCCTTGATATGACATGAACTGCCGATACATACTGTAATTTTCATAAAGTATTCCACCTTGATTTTCCGCTAACGGCATACAGTGCAAGTATGCACTGTATGCCGGGCTGATTTTATTCGTAATCTACTACATCTACCCACTTTAAGAGGAATTCCTTTTCCTCGGGGTTGCCCTTAACAGACTGTGAAGCAGCAACAATAGGAAGCCATTTCTGAACATACTGTTTTGCAGTATCACTCTTCATGCAGAAAAGATTGAGATATTTCTCTGCCAGACTTTTATCACCGGTAAGTGAGAAGAGAAGATATGTTCTTGCTGCGTCTGCAGATGCATTTCCCTGTGTTGCGTGTGACCAGTCAAGAATGTACGGTACACCTTCATCGGTTACGATGATGTTTGAAGGGTTAAAGTCACCATGGCAAACCTTTTTGTGTTTTGGCATACCTTCAAGACGTGTGTGAAGCTCGTAACGAGTAGTTGCATCAAGGTCAGCCTCGCTAATCTTTCTGTCCATCTTATCCTTGAGCTTGTTCAAAAGAGGAACTCTCTTTGAATGCACTTCAAGCTGAAGATCAACAAACATATTGAGATACTCATCTGTTTTGTCCGGGTTTTCAGCCATAAGCTGTGACAAGGGCTTACCTTTGATAAACTCTGAAATGATAGCCCATTTACCCTCGATCATTGTAACTTCAAGGATCTTCGGAATGTTAAGACCGGTTACCTCAACTCTTGCTTGATTAAGTGCCTCGTTGAGAACGTCTGCTTTGCTGTAATCTTCATCGAAAACCTTGATAGTACGGTCACCGTCACGGTAAACAGTTTTGTTTGTTCTTACTGCGATTACTCTTTCAAAATTCATAACAATTCCACTCCTTGCTTATTTTTCTACGCCATAATATGCGTTAAGATACATCTGCTTGATCTCGCTCATAAGCGGATATCTCGGGTTAGCGCCGGTGCACTGATCGTCGAATGCCTGCTCAACCATATCATCAAGACGGTCAAGGAAGTCTTTCTCATCTATACCGTACTCTTTGATAGTTTTCTTAATGCCGACTTTTTCTTTAAGCTCATTAACAGCTTTGATAAGATTTTCAAGCTTCTCTGTATCGTTCTTACCCTTGATGCCGAGATAATCTGCAACCTCTGCGTAACGAGCAAGTGTATGCGGATGTGTGTACTGTGAGAATGTACCCATCTTCGCCGGTACTTCAGCAGCATTGAAACGAAGAACCTCTTCGATCATAAGTGCATTTGCAACACCGTGAGGGAGATGGTGGAATGCGCCGAGCTTATGTGCCATAGAGTGGCAAACACCGAGAAATGCATTTGCAAATGCCATACCTGCCATAGTAGCAGCATTAGCCATTTTCTCACGAGCGATCGGATCATTCGGGCCATTATCATATGCCTTGGGCAGATACTCAAAGATCATCTTGAGTGAACGAAGTGCAAGACCGTCTGTATAATCGGTTGCCATTATAGAAGCATATGCTTCAAGTGCGTGGGTTACAGCATCTATGCCTGATGCGGCTGTAAGACCCTTAGGCGCAGTCATATGGAAGTCTGCATCAATAATAGCCATATTCGGGAGAAGCTCATAGTCAGCAAGCGGATATTTTACACCGGTATTTTCATCGGTAATAACTGCAAAAGGAGTAACCTCTGAACCAGTACCTGCTGATGTAGGAACTGCGATGAAGTATGCCTTCTCACCCATCTTCGGGAATGTATATACTCTCTTTCTGATATCCATGAAGCGCATTGCCATATCCATAAAGTCAGCTTCAGGATGCTCATACATAACCCACATAATCTTTGCAGCGTCCATAGCAGAACCGCCGCCGAGAGCAATAATAACATCAGGCTGGAAGGATGCCATCTGTGCAGCTCCTTCTTTTGCACAGCCAAGTGTCGGATCGGGTGCAACATTGTAGAAGGTTGTATGTGTGATACCCATTGCATCAAGCTTATCAGTGATCGGCTTTGTATATCCGTTGCTGTAAAGGAAGTTATCGGTTACGATAAATGCCTTCTTCTTACCCATAACAGTCTTGAGCTCATCAAGAGCAACAGGCAGGCAGCCTTTCTTAATATAAACCTTTTCAGGCGCTCTGAACCACAACATATTTTCCCTTCTTTCAGCAACAGTTTTGATATTGATAAGATGCTTAACACCTACATTTTCAGAAACAGAGTTTCCGCCCCATGAGCCGCAGCCGAGGGTAAGTGAGGGAGCAAGCATAAAGTTGTAAATATCACCGATACCGCCCTGTGACGAGGGAGTGTTAACGAGAATACGGCAAGTTTTCATTCTTGCGCCGAATTCATCGATCTTTGCTTTTTCTGTAACTGCATTAAGATAGATAGAAGATGTGTGACCATAACCGCCGTCAGCAACAAGCTGCTCTGCTTTAGCAAGTGCATCTTCAAAATCCTTTGCTTTATACATAGCAAGTACAGGAGAAAGCTTTTCGTGAGCGAATTCCTCAGAAATATCTACGCTCTCTACCTCGCCGATAAGGATCTTTGTTTCTTCCGGAACTGTTACACCTGCAAGTGCAGCGATAGTTACCGGCTTCTGACCAACGATCTTTGCATTGAGTGCGCCGTTGATAATGATAGTTTTACGAACCTTATCTATCTCATCTTCGTTAAGGAAATAGCAGCCGCGAGCAGCAAATTCCTTCTTCACCTTATCATAAACGCTCTTGTTTACAATAACTGACTGCTCTGAAGCACAGATCATACCGTTATCAAAAGTTTTTGAATGAATGATAGAGTTAACAGCAACAACGATATCTGCTGAGTCATCAATGATAGCCGGCGTGTTACCTGCACCAACGCCAAGAGCAGGTGTACCGCTTGAGTAAGCAGCCTTAACCATGCCGGGACCGCCGGTTGCAAGAATAATGTCAGCTTCTTTCATAACTGTGTTTGTCATTTCAAGGCTGGGAATATCGATCCAATCGATAATGCCTTCCGGAGCACCTGCAGCAACTGCCGCTTCAAGAACGATCTTTGCAGCCTCAATAGTGCTGCCCTTTGCTCTCGGATGAGGGCTGATAATGATACCGTTTCTGGTTTTAAGTGCGAGAAGTGTTTTAAATATTGCAGTTGAAGTAGGGTTGGTTGTAGGAATTACCGCAGCAATTACACCGATAGGCTCTGCTACCTTTTTGATACCATAAGCAGTATCTTCTTCAATAACACCGCAGGTCTTGGTATCTTTATATGCATTATAAATATACTCTGATGCATAGTGATTTTTAATGACCTTGTCTTCTACGATGCCCATTCCGGTTTCTGCTACTGCCATTTTTGCAAGCGGAATTCTTGCTCTGTTGGCAGCTGTTGCAGCTGCGAGGAATATTGCATCTACCTGCTCTTGTGTGTAGGTTGCAAACTTCTTCTGAGCTTCTCTTACTCTTGCAAGAGCTGCCTCAAGTGTTTCAAGGTTTTCAACTATGGGGTAATCCTTTTTAGTTTCCATTGTACCCAATCCTTTCAAATTTGATCATAAATTTATATGGCTTTCCTTGTGCCTGTTAATATTTTAACAAACTTATTGCCGAATGTAAAATGCTTTATTGATATAGGGATATATCAAAAACAACATAGCTTTAATAAAGCTATCGTATCTCGTCAATATATTCGTCCTTTGCCTTATTCACCGCTTCAATGAATTTCTTATCAAGTGCAGTTGGTGTATAGTCCATGCGGTATATCAGAACATCACGGTATGTACGCTGCTGATCGGCACATTTTCGCTGAACAAGATGATACTTATCGCACACATCCTGCGGCAACGGTGATACCCACATAAAGCTTTCGGGCATACGCTCAAGAAGATCAAACTGACTTCCCCGTTCAAATACAAATATATGCTTTTTAACATTTTCCGATATCTCCGCTTTTTTTATATCGGTAAGCGGAAGTGACGGCACATACGGATCAGCGTGACTTATCTCAACATAATCATAAAGATCTTCTGTTGTTATTACCTCTTTATCGGCAAGAGGGCTATCTTCCGACATTACCAGCACATACGAAAAATCAGTAATTATCTCGGCAACGAGCAGCTTTTGTGCAAACATTGAAAGAAAATAGTTTTCAAATGTATCCTGATATCGTATTATACCTATATTATAGTCGCCATTAATGATACTGTTTATTGTGCGCATGGAGTTAGTTTCTTTATAAAAGAAATCTGCGGGGCTGTTATCATTAATATGCTTGGCAAACTCAGTAAAAGCATGAGAAAGATATGTAGCTCTCGGAACACAAGCGGAAAAACGAGTCTTAGGTTTTCTACCATTTTTATATATCTCTTCCACCTCATCTACCTGGCGTATGATACGCTTTGCATAACGCAAAAACTCCTCCCCCTCAGGTGTGATACTGATGCCCTTCGGAGTTCTGTTGAAGATGATAATACCGAGTGATTCCTCTAACTCCTTAATCGCTCTGGAAAGGTTCGGCTGTCCCATAAATAGATTTTCCGCTGCTTTGCTTATTGACTTGGTCTTTGCTATTTCCACTGCATATTTAAAATGTAATAGATTCATAAATTCAACCCTTTGCGACATTTTATAAGATATATTAATTCTATCATCAATAAGCGCAGATTTCAATACATTTGTGCAAAATTACAGCTCCGCAAAACAATTGCGGAGCTGTTTATCTGTATTATACTGTAAGACCCTTACCGATAACCATCGGGAATGAACGGCATCCTACCAAGGTTCTTCCCTGTTTGAACACAACATTCTTATCTGCGACGACATAATCAAGAGAAACATTGTCTTCAATGACGGTGCTCTGCATAAGAATACTATTGCGAACAACTGCACCCTTTCCGATCTTGACACCACGGAAGATAATGCAGTTTTCTACCTCTCCCTCAATAACGCAGCCATCAGCAACAAGTGAGTTTTTGACAGATGAATCAAATCCGTATCTTGCGGGCATATCATCACGAAGCTTTGTGAATATCGGACTATTTTGATAGAAAAGTTCCTTGCGCTTATTAATATTGAGCAGATCCATATTTGCATCGAAATATGACTGCATACTATCAATTACAGAAACATATCCGCCTACCCTATAGCCGCGAACATCCGACTGCAATGCCTTTTTGATTATATCGCTATTGATATCGGTATAATTATGCTTTGTTGCATCCTTAACGATATCCATAAGCAGTTTGCGACTTATCATAATAACACCGATATAGCCTGCTTCATT
>JAFPAK010000068.1 GCA_017390825.1 Clostridia bacterium | reverse complement strand
GCGAACTCCGAGTAGCCTGTGATGAGGCGGAGGTCATTACAGCAGAAAAATATTGGCCGTTCCCAACATACGGAGAATTGCTTTTCGGTGTTAGATAATTGGCAATGGGTTTAAGAAAGAAGATGATTTTTTATGGAATATAGTGCAGTAAATACAATTTGGGTACTTTTAGGTGCAGCGTTGGTGTTCTTTATGCAGGCTGGCTTTTCGATGTGTGAAGCAGGCTTTACAAGAGCTAAAAATACCGGAAATATCCTTATGAAGAACCTCATGGATTTTTGCATAGGTACACCTTGTTTCTGGCTTGTCGGATTTGGCATCATGTTCGGAGCGGGAACAGGCTTGTTTGGAAGGTTTGATCCGTTTATTATGGGTGATTACAGTCACATTCTTCCGGCTGGTGTTCCGCTGTGGGCATTCGCAATATTTCAGACGGTTTTCTGTGCAACAGCCGCAACAATTGTTTCAGGCGCAATGGCTGAGAGAACGAAGTTTTCTGCATACTGTTTGTACTCAGCAGCAATTTCACTTATTATTTATCCCGTTTCAGGTCACTGGATTTGGGGCGGCGGATGGCTATCCGAGCTTGGATTTCACGACTTTGCAGGTTCAACAGCAGTACATATGGTAGGTGGTGTGTGTGCTTTAATTGGCGCAAAGATACTTGGACCACGTATTGGTAAATATGATAAAAATGGTAAGCCCCGTGCTATCCTTGGTCACAACATCACATTTGCAGCACTTGGTGTATTTATCCTTTGGTTTTGTTGGTTTGGTTTCAATGGTGCATCCACAGTAAGCATGGATAACGATGCAAGTATTGTAAGTGCCGGCAGAATATTCTTCAACACAAATATGGCAGCGGCAGTTGCTTGTTGTACAACGCTGATTTTCACATGGATTCGTTACAAAAAACCTGATGTTTCTATGACATACAATGCAGCACTTGCAGGTCTTGTTGGTATTACAGCAGGATGCGATGCTGTAAGTCCTGTAGGTGCAGCTATAATGGGTCTTATATTCGGTATTGTTATTGTTCTTGCAGTAGAATTCTTTGACAAGGTTGCAAAGATTGATGACCCTGTTGGTGCAATTTCAGTTCACGGTGTGTGCGGTGCTCTGGGTACTATTTTGACCGGACTCTTTGCAACTGGTGTTACAACCGAAAAAGGACTCTTCTATGGTGGTGGCACACATCTTTTAGGTGTTCAGACACTTGGTGTAGTATCGGTTATCGCATATGTTGCAGTGATAATGACTATAGTATTCCTTGTAATTAAGCATACAATCGGCCTCAGGGCATCGGCTGAAGATGAAATTGCAGGTCTTGATGTTTCAGAACACGGGCTGGTTACTGCTTATGCTGGCTTTGCAAAAGAGCCTGATGTAATTACCGGGGATGAAGATGAAAATACTGTATATGTTATAGGCGATACTCCGGTAGCTGAAGCGATACCTGTAAAGAAAGTACCGGCATTTGAAGAAGGAACAACTGCTAAATTTACTAAGGTTGAAATTATTTGTAAGGAAGCGAGATTTGAAGCACTTAAAAATGCAATGGTAAAGCTTGGAATAACAGGTATGACAGTATCTCATGTAATGGGCTGCGGGGTTCAGAAAGGAAAGCCGGAGTATTACAGAGGTGTTCCTGTTGAAACAAACCTTCTGCCTAAGATTCAGGTAGATATTGTTGTAAGCAAGATTCCTGTGAGAAGTGTAATTGAAACGGCAAAGAAGGTTCTATACACAGGACATATCGGTGACGGTAAGATATTTGTTTACGATGTTGAAAATGTTGTGAAGGTTCGTACCGGTGAAGAAGGCTACGATGCACTGCAAGATGTTGAATAAGATTTGAAAGGAGCTTTTGTATGGCAGATAAAAAGCAAACTGAAAACTTTGTAAAGAGTATAGATTTTACTGATTTACTTCCTAAAATGCAGGTCAGGACACCGGAGATTGATCCGCTTTATGAGAAAGCATTTCTTGACAGAGATGAAAAACCGGCAAG
>JAFPAK010000067.1 GCA_017390825.1 Clostridia bacterium | reverse complement strand
TTGGCGATCTTTTGTCTGAGATAGTCAAAACACTGATACGTATGTTCATATAGGAGGCGGCTAAATGAGATTAATTGTTCCAATATTACTTAACTGTATTCTAGTTCTAGCCGTATACCTGGTAGATAAGTATACTCCTGCTAAAAAGATGCCATATATGGCAAAGCAGATAATTATCGGTATTTTGTTCGGCGGCGTTTCTGCATTTGCTTCAAGTTATGGAGTGAATATGCTGGGAACAGTAGTGAACGTTCGTGATGCGGCACCATTATCAGCAGGTCTTATTTTTGGTGCACCCGCCGGTATTATCTCCGGTCTTATTGGCGGACTTTACCGCTGGTTCTCTGTGTATTGGGGTGCAGGAGTTTACACGCAACTTGCTTGCAGTATTGCCACTATTCTTGCGGGTCTTATGGCGGCAGGACTTAGAAAATTGATGTTTGACAACAAAAAGCCCACTTGGAGTTATGGTATCTGTATCGCCGTTGTATGCGAAGTCATCCATATGATTCTGATCTTCCTGACTAATATGGATGATTCTTCCAGAGCCTTTGAGTTTGTCAAAAGTGCCACGGCACCTATGATGCTTGGTAATTCCGTGGCAGTCGGAATATCTATTATCTTGGTATCTCTCTTTAGTCACGAGAACTTTTTCAGAAAGAAAACTTCAGAGGGCATTGCCAACACCTTCCAAAGAAGATTGCTCAGCTGTATTGTAATCGCCTATCTGATCACCAGCACCTTTACTCTAATTCTCCAAAACGGAATGGCGCAGATTGAAACGCAGGAACTGTTTACGGTTGGTATCAACGATGTTGAGGCATCTGTAAAAGAAAAATCCAATCGCCATCTCCTTGAAATTGCTGAGAAGGTTAAACGAGAATACGAAAAAAATTCTACGATTTCCTTAAAGACACTTGCAGATCATAACGGAATTGTAGAAATCAATGTTGTTGACTCCAACGGAATCATTAGAAATTCCACCGAAGCGGACGTTATCAACAACTACGATATGAACAGCAAGGCACAGTCTAAGGAATTTGTGGATACGCTTAAAACACAGGATTCTTTTGTTCAGGAATATAGTCCAAGAGGAAAAGATGAATCCGTTTGGAGAAAGTATGCGGCGATCAACTTAGAAAGCGGCGGATTTATTCAAGTGGGATATGATGCCGAACAATTCCACGAAATGCTTGACGAATTTGTGGTTGACGTTACAAAAAATCGCCACGTAGGTACCGGCGGCTTCGTTGCTGTTTGCGACGAAACACTTTCTATGGTAATTGACAATGATTACGCAGGTCTTCCAATTTCCACCATAGGTATTAATCCTCCGACTGAAATGAAAGAAGGTAAAACCGCTACGGCTCTTTACTACGCAGACGTTGTTGACGGCAAAACTGATGCAAGCCTTCGGTATATGTACGTTTTCAAATTTGTTGAGGGTTATTGCATTATTGCAGCTATGCCGGAAGCAGAAGCGATGTTTATGCGCGATGCTTCCATGCTGACAAGCATTTTTATGCAGGTACTTATTTTTGCGACACTGTTCGTGTTTATTTACGTTCTAATCAAGCGTGTCATCATCAATAATCTAAAGAAAATAAATGACACCCTTGCACAGATTACAAAGGGCGACTTGAATGCCACTGTTGACGTACGCTCCAATGAAGAGTTCGCATCCTTGTCCGATGATATTAATTCCACCGTTGCCACGTTGAAACGATATATTGCTGAGGCGGCGGCCCGCATTGATAAAGAACTGGAATACGCAAAGCAAATTCAGCTTTCGGCTCTGCCTACCAACTTCCCCGAAAATGAGGAGTATAGCATTTATGCCGAAATGATTGCCGCAAAAGAAGTCGGTGGCGACTTCTACGATTTCTATAAGCTGAATGATACAACCGTGGCTTTCCTTGCTGCAGACGTATCGGGCAAAGGAATTCCAGCTGCTATGTTTATGATGACCGCTAAAACTATCATCAAGGACTTGGCAGAAAGCGGTATGGCGGTTAACGATATTTTCACAAAAGCAAACGAAAAGCTTTGCGAAAATAACGAATCGGGTATGTTTGTTACCGCTTGGATGGGAATTTTGGATTTGACTACAGGCAACGTGCAGTTTGCCAATGCCGGTCATAATCCGCCACTCTTAAAGCGTGCTGATGGTTCGTTTGAATATCTTAAAACCCGTGCAGGATTTGTTCTTGCCGGTATGGAGGGTGTTCGCTACCGTGTGGGTGAAATCACCTTAAATGAGGGTGACCGATTGTTTCTGTATACCGATGGTGTGCCAGAGGCTACAAACGTAGAAAATAAACTGTATGGTGAGGATAGACTCCTAACCTTTATGAACCAAAATGCAACCGTGGAAGCAACAAAACTTTTACCGGCATTGAAAGCTAATATTGATGAATTTGTTGGCGAAGCACCCCAGTTCGACGATATTACAATGCTGATGTTTGATTATAAACCTAAAAAAGGAGGTGAGCGTATGACGAATAAAACATTCCCTGCAAAAACCGAATCGCTAAATGATGTTCTCGGTTTCGTAGAAGAAACCCTTGAAAGTTTTGAATGCCCTATGAAAATCCAAATGGCAATTTGTGTAGCCATTGAAGAAGTATTCGTCAATGTCGCTCGCTATGCCTACCCCGACAGTGAGGGTGATATGACGCTTCATATTGGCTTTGATGAGCAAAGCCGTGATGTGACCTTCCGTATGTCGGATAAAGGCATTCCTTTTGATCCTCTAAAGAAACCTGATCCGGATATTACTCTTTCGGCAGAAGAACGTGAAATCGGCGGTCTCGGCATCTTCATTACCAAGAAGACGATGGATGCCGTAACTTACGCCTACGAAAAGGGCGAAAACATTTTAACTATGATTAAGAAAATTTAAAGGAGATTACTACTATGACTATCGAAATCAAGAAAACCGAAACTGAAACCATCATCGAGATTGTTGGCAGACTCGATACTATCACCGCCCCCGCACTGGACAAAACCATCAACGAGGATATTGGAGATACCAAAAATCTCGTTCTTGATGTAAAAGGCATGGAGTATATCTCCAGCGCAGGTCTTCGTGTACTTCTTTCGGCACAAAAGAAAATGCAGAAGATCGGTTCTATGAAGGTAACCGGCGTTTGCGAAGAGGTTATGGAAGTGTTCGAAATGACTGGCTTTGCCGATATTTTGGTGATTGAATAATGGAACTTGTAAGTGAAGCGATTGCATTTGCCGTCAAAGCACACGACGGAATGCGTCGCAAAAAGAGTGATGCTCCGTATATTTTGCATCCCATGGAAGCGGCGGTCATTGTCGGCTCGATGACCGATGATCAAAATTTGATTGCCGCCGCAGCTCTTCACGACGTTGTAGAGGATGCGGATATCACCATCGAAGAAATTGAAGAAAAATTCGGAAAGCGTGTTAGAGAACTTGTTGAGTCTGAAACTGAGGATAAACGAGCTGATTTGCCACCAAGTGATACTTGGCGCATTCGCAAAGAAGAATCCCTTGAGGTGCTCAAAAACACAGACGACATCGCAGTGCTTATGGTATGGCTTGGCGACAAGCTTGCCAATATGCGTGCTATCTACCGTGATTTCAAGGTGGAAGGCGTGACAATGTGGCAGCGATTTAATCAGAAAGATGTGAACGAGCAGGCTTGGTACTATCGCTCTATCGCAAAATTGACCGAGCGTTTGTCCGATACATCAGCATGGCTTGAGTATAAAACGCTAACAGAACTTGTTTTTGGAAAAGGAGAATAAACCAATGAACGTTACTTATCGTATAGATAAAGATATTTTGTATATTGCTTTGGAAGGCAGAATCGATGCTACCAATGCGGCCGAAGCAGAGGAGAAAATTTTCAGTATTAAGAATGAAAATCCCGACAAGCATACCGTAATCGACGCTGATAAACTGGAGTACATATCTTCCGCAGGTCTTAGAGTGATTTTAAGACTTAGAAAAGAAGAACCGAAACTTGCCATCATCAATGTTTCTTCGGATGTTTATGAAGTGTTCGATATGACCGGCTTTACCGATATGGTTACGGTTGAAAAGGCATATCAAAGAATGAGCGTTGAGGGTTGCGAGTTTATTGCAAAGGGTGCGAACGGTGCGGTTTATCGTTATGACGATGAAACTATACTCAAAACCTATTTTGCCAAAGACGCGCTTCCCGAAATCAAGCAGGAGCGCGAAAACGCAAGAAAGGCATTTGTTCTTGGTATCAATACCGCTATTCCTTACGGAATTGTTCGTGTAGATGATGGCTACGGTACTGTTACCGAATTGCTTAATGCCGTTAGTGTAACAAAGCTTATTCGCAATAACCCCGATGATATGTCTGAGGCGGCGAAATATTATATCGATATGCTCAAAACCATCCACAGTATTGAAGTGGAAGACGGCGAAGTTCCTGATATGAAGGAAACGGCTCTTGCTTGGGCAGATTTTGTTAAGGCACATCTTCCTGAAGATCAGGGCAAAAAACTTCGTGCTTTGATTGAAGCTGTTCCTAAGAAAAACACCCTTATGCACGGAGACTACCACACCAATAACATTATGGTTCAAAACGGCGAACCCTTGCTTATCGATATGGATACCTTGTGCATGGGACATCCCATCTTTGAACTTGGTTCTATGGTAAATGCCTTTATTGGCTATTCCGAACTTAATCCTCAAACCGCCATTGATTTCTTTGGATTTACCCATGAAACTGCCGAAAAGTTCTGGAGATTGGTTTTGAAGATGTATCTTGGCACCGAGGATGAAGAGGTTTGCCGTAGCGTGGAAGAAAAGGCGATGATTGTGGGTTATACTCGTATGCTCCGCCGTGCTATACGCAGACCGCAGGATGCCGATAGCCCTGCTAAGATTGCAAGATGCAAAGAGGTACTTGCTGAACTTCTTGGCAAGATCGATAGCCTCTGCTTCGATTGTTAAAGGAGATAGACATTATGAAAGGTAAAAGTTTAAGAATTCCGGCAATCATTATTGCCATTGGCATAATTGTTGCGATTGCGGCAGGTTTGCTTGTTTCTATGCAAAAAATGCCTACTGTAACAAAACAGGATTTTGATTTTTCAATAACCTATAAACTCGACGGCGAAATAAAAACCCTAAACGGTGCTTACAGTAGTCGTTTCACCGGATTTGGAGCTAACGGTGTAGACCCGCTTTGCAGATATTACGAGGGCACATATAAAGTAGAGGGCGAGACCGATGGTGATCGTTGCTTCACAATTGCCGAAAAAGATGGATACAAGCTTTATATTGTAGCCCTTTTAAATGATGCGTACCTTATGGGTGATATGGAAAATGATTCGTATGAATCAGGCAATGAAGCCCCCTCCCTTGAAGCAGAAGATAAAGATGGCTATCAATACGACGAAACAGAATTGCCCGCTGTTTTTGATGCCGAGATAGTTAGCTTTGAGTATCCTGAACCAATTGAAAATACATTTCAATTTACTGGTTTTTCCGGGCTTCATGCTACAAATACAGGAGTGATGACTCTTGTTGGAATCTTAACCCTTATTCTTTGCATGATTTTTGTAAGAAAGTGCGATGGTGTGGAATATGGTGTGCTCGATAAAATCGGCATAGCATTGAATTTTGCAGTGATGCTTTTTGCTCTTCCCATTATTTACATAGGAGCGATTTTTATTCAAGCATTCCCGACAGGACCCGATTGGATATATCAGGCTTATTTGTGTGTTCCTCAGATTGCTCCGTTCTCTATTGCTGCGTCTTTGGCTTTACGCCGTAAAGGTTTCAGAAAAATTGGTTTTTGTATTCAATTCTTGGCACCTGTGGCAGAAGTGATACTTATGGTATTAGAATATGTTCTGTAAATCGTAGAAAGGAATGCAATGATGAGGAGCAAAAGATTATTTTTACCAACCATAATTCTCGCCGTAGCAATTGTGCTTACTATGATTTCTGCGGTTGTTGCAGGTATAGCATTAAAGCCAAAGGTTACAGAAGGTGAATTTCCGTTCTCCATCAC